>JBCDFC010000023.1:0-29935 GCA_039178805.1 Pseudomonadota bacterium
ACGCAGGTCCAGACGCTCACCTCACAATATCAGGTGACCCTGCAACTCCTCACCGGCCTCATCCAGGCATGGAAAGAAGAGAACCAAAGCGTCGCGAGAAACATAAACTGAGACGTTCGAGACAATGGAGGAACAGCACATGACGGCATTGGAACAGATGACCGAGTCCGACTTCCGCGCCGCGATCGCTCGTGCGGGGTTCCAGATCCCAGGCCTCAGCGAGGCCGAGATCGCCGACCGGATGGTCGCACTCGCCAAGGGCGAGCTGACCCTCAAGGACGCGCGCGGGCTCTCGGACGAGGCGATGGAGGGGCTTTACGCCATCGCTTACAACGCGTTCGAAGCGGGCAATTACGACAACGCTCAGAAAGTGCTGAGCTTCCTCTGCATCTTCGACCCGAGCGTATCGAAATACTGGCTTTCGCTCGGGGCGGCGCGCTTCCGGGTGGAGGACTATCCCTCCGCACGCGATGCCTATGCGATGGCCTTCGCGCTGGAGCGGACCGATCCGAGGGCACCGCTGCGCATCGCCGACTGCCATATCGCGACAAAGGATTTCGAAAGCGCGCGCCACGCCGCCGAAGCGGCCGTGCAGCTCGCCGGAGACACGCCCAAATTCGCTGCACAGCGCCGCCGTGCCGAGGGGATGATCGCCATGCTCGATCGCCGCGCAGCACGGGTCTCGGAGGCGGTGGGATGAGCGGCGTCGACGGCGTCAATCGCGGCGCACAACCCAACCCGACCCAAGGCACCAGTGACGTCACCGGACCGACGCCGACCTCGGACGGTGGCAGCTCTGACGACGATCTCATCATCTCGCACTACTCTGGCGGGGCGGACGGGACGGGTGTCGCCGATGATCACGACATGCCCGCCCCCTATCTCGGCTCCTCCGCTGCAATCATGCTGATGCTGATCAATATGACCGGCCAGGCGAACCAAAAGCTGTCGTCGACCGTCGCGGACGTGTTGAAGGATCAGAACAAGGTCCAGATGCAGCAGAACCAGCAGCGGATGGATAAGCAGGCGGAATACAACCACCTGTCGCATCATCACCATCATCACTTCTGGGAAGACTTCGCCAAAATCGTCGGCGCTAGCTTGCTGATGGGAGCCGGTGCCGTCTTCGGCGTCGTGACTTACGGCGCCGGCAGCGAGGTTACGGTCGCCACGACCATGATCGGAACCGGGCTGATCGGCAGCGTCGCCATCGCGGATGCGGCGGGCGGGTTCGACAATCTGCCGGCGGATGTGCGCACGCCGCTCACGCTCTCGCTCTATGCGCTCGGCGCTGCGATGACGCTCGGCGCTAGCCTGCCAAGCATCCTCCAGTCGCTGAAAAGCTTCGCACAAGCAGCAGGTGAGGCAGCCGTCGAAGGCGGAACCGAGTTGGGCGCAGGCGCCGCCGCCGGTGCCGAGGAGGCGCTGGCCGAAGGAGCAAGCACCACGGGCATCGCCGATGCCGAAGGTTTCGCCGAGACGATGACCGAAACCATAAACGCAGCCTCGATGGCCGAGAACTCGGAAGAAGCGGCCAACATCTTCGTCACGGGCCTCCGTCAGGCGCTCATCGATGGTGGTGTCGACACCGGCCAGCTTACCGAGGAGATGCAGCAGGAGCTGACCGCCGCGATCGAGGCGAGCCTCGAGGAAACCGGCGTCGCCGGCGAAGAGATCGCACCTGCCGCGACCGAGGAGATCAGCGAAACGAGCCAGCTTGGCGAGGGTGTCACCGAGGCCGATGCCGAGGTGCAGCAGCCTCAGATCAACCAGGAGCCGGAAGGCGAAGAAACCTTCGGCATGGACTATCAGGAGAACCCCGTTCAGCCCCGCGATGCGTTTGATCAGCTCCCGGACGTCGATCCCAAAGAGTACGTCGCAATGTCCCAAGAACAGGTCGACGCGCTCGCCGAGGAGGCTGAGGGAGGTGGCACGATCTCGGAGGAAGCCGCCGAGGAGGCCGCTGCGACACTCAAGAAACTACCCGTGGGTGACGGCAAAGAGGGCAGCGAGCTCGATGCGAACCTCATGAAGTACAGCAACTACTCGAACCGCGCTGGAAAGATATCCCAGAGTGTTGCGCAAGGACTCCACGAGAAGAACCAAGCTGACATTCTAGAGTACAAGGTAAAAATGGATCAGAAGCAGGCAGAGCTTCAGAAGATCCAGGGAGAATCCGATCAAACTCAGGCGACGATCAAAGATACCAAACCCTATGTCGCGACCTACGCCAACAAAGTGAAATCAGTCATCGACGATACTGCAGAGATTCTCAGTAATCTCGATGATGGAAACTATGTCGCTGCTGAGCGCGTCGGCGCCCCTCCGATGGGCGCGATGAGCTGACGGCACCAGAAATAGGAGGAAGAAATGGCACCTATCGAGTCGAACCCGCCGCCGTCGAGCAATCTTGTCGACCCCAATGCCGGCCCCAATCCGAACCCTGATACCGGCCCTGTTGCCGGGCCGAACGGTCCGAACGGTCCGGGCGTAGGGGCGGGCGTCGGAGACGATCCAGGCGGCACCATCGAGGGCGGTGGCGGCAGCCCAGGTTTCGACTGCGGCGGCGACGCCTGGGGCGACAACGACATGCCGCCGGGCCAACCCCTCAACTACGGCAATGCCGAAGCCGCCGCGACAGAAACGGGCCAGATCGCAGGCGATGGATCCACGGCAAGCTGGATGTTCGCCATGCTGCAAGTCCAGAAGATCTTAGCCAAGACCAACATGAAGATAGCCTTTACCGAGACGGATATGAGAAACAAAAGCCTCGACGCTCAAGTCGATGCTTTCCAGTCGAAATTCGACGACTTGATGAAGAATGTTCACCTCGAAAAGACCCTCGGCTGGGCCAAGATCGGCACCGATATTGGCACGAACCTCTTTGGTACCTGTCTCGGCGTGGGCTTGGGACAAAATCGACAGGGCTCAGCGCAACTTTTCTCCCAAGCCCTCCAAGTTCCGGGCCAGGTCATCGATCAGTCCAAGCAGGTCCAGACCGACACCAATAGTGCTCAAGTCGAGATGGACACGAGCGATGCGACGGTTGCCGGTGAACTGCACTCAAATTTCGACAGCGCCCTGCAGCAGGTCAACTCCAACGCCAGCACCGCACTCCAGCACCTCGAAAACTTCAACAACGTCGCCGGCGGCCTGGGAAGCGTTGCAGCAAACAAGATCTGATCGCTACCGAAGCTCTAAACGGTGAGCTTGGGACTGATCCCATCTGACTGATTGCCGGGCATGATCCTGAAAAGGAGACGTGCCCGGTAAACCGAGTAGCCGGTTCACGGATGCGCCGTCGCTCGCGCCGTAGGTGGCGAAGAACGCAACGCCGGTCGGGAAGGCAACGATCACCCAGACCAGGCAACCGGGTCACGTCCAAGATCAACGAGCGGTGGCCCGCCAAGCCCTCGCAACGACCGCCTCAGGTGATCAGTAGACCCCCCAGCGTCAGGACAACAACTGGCCTATGGGCGAGCTTACGGTTCGGCGGCTCCCTCATTCTCGGGTTTGCCTCGGGCCCTCATCGGGCCACTTGACCGGCGAGCCGAGGGTGTCCGCGCTGCACGCCTGAAATTGCATCCAATGGAGACCTCCCTTCGGCTCAAAGGTCGCGATCGAGTACGCTGCCGCCGACGAAGGGTTTAGAGTGCTCTCCTTAACGCGCTCCTGTCATGGTCGCGCTTGACCGGTGATCCACAGCGCCGGATTGCCCGGTCAAGGCCGGCAATGGCGCGCTTCCGGTGAGCGCGTGCGGTCAGACGGTGCTTTGGGCGCGTCGCGGTGTGGTCCCGCTGCTGCGTCGTTCGGTCGTGCGGTGTGGTGGTGCTATCGGGCTTTATGGGTCGTGGCGTCCATTCCGGTCGGTTGGCGTTTGCGCTAGAGAAGGGGCAGAGCGGCGATGCAGAGGCGAGGGGTATGACGTCAACGGCGGATTTGATCATCGAACGGCGGCGGATGCGGCGGCGGCTCGCGCTCTGGCGTATCCTGGCGGTCGTCGCGGCTTTCGGCGCAATCGTCGTCGGCATCGCCAGCGTCGCCGATCTAAGCAAGATCACCGGCGGCGGCGACCCGACCGAGGCGCATATCGCCCGCATCAAGATCGATGGCGTGATCTTCAGCGACCGCGACCGCGCTAAGGAGATCAAGGAGATCGCCGAGGACAAGAATGCCAAGGCCCTGATCGTCGAGATCAACAGCCCGGGCGGCACCGTTACCGGCAGCGAAGAGCTTTATGACGGCCTGCGCGACGTCGCCGAGGCGAAGCCCGTCGTCGCGATCATGCGCGAGGCCGCAGCCTCCGGCGGCTACATCACGGCCATCGCCGCAGACCATGTGCTTGCCAGCGGCAACAGCATCACAGGCTCCATCGGCGTGGTGTTCGAAGCACCGAACATCGCCCCTCTCCTCGAAGATATCGGCGTCGACGTCATGCGCCTCAAATCCTCACCGCTCAAAGCCGAGCCAGGCTTCCTCACCCCACCTGCCGAGGGCGCGCTCGCCGCGCGCCAGGTGCTGCTCGAGGATACGTTCCTCTGGTTCAAGGGCTTGGTGGGCCAGCGGCGCCAGATCTCGGAACCGCAGCTCACCGAACTTTCGGACGGGCGCATCTTCACGGGTCGCATGGCGCTCGGCGCAGGCTTGATCGATGCGATCGGCAACGAGGACACCGCGCGAGAGTGGCTCGAGGCCGAACGGGGCCTTTCATCCGAGCTCGAGATCGAGGATCGCGATTGGCGCAAACCCCAAGGCTCGGTGCTTGCGAGGCTCCTCAACGATGCTGGCGAAAGCCTCGGCCTACCGCTTCCGGCTTGGCGGGACGCCCGGCCGCGGCTCGGTGCCGGCCCTGTCCTTATGGCAATCATGTATTGAAATTGTATGTCAATCGCTTGACGCCCTAGCCAGGCATGAAGATCATCCCCATCCGCTGCAAAACACACCAATCAGCAGCAGGGAGGTCAGCATGATAAAATCGGAACTCATCCAAAAGATCGCCGACGAGAACCCACACCTCTATCAACGGGACGTGGAAAAGATCGTGTCGACGGTCTTCGAAGAGATCACTGCCGCACTAGCCCGCGGGGACCGGGTCGAATTACGCGGCTTTGGCGCCTTTTCAGTGAAGACCCGCGATGCCCGCACCGGGCGTAATCCGCGGACGGGGGAGGCAGTGCCTGTCCCGGAAAAGAAAGTACCGTTCTTTAAGGCCGGTAAGGATATGCGTGAGCGCATGAACAACGGCGCCGGGTAGCACCGGTGTCAGGCTTCGGCGTCGCGCAACCACCGGCGCGGCGCCGCGGCCGACACGTCACGACCCCGGATGCGGTAGACAATCGCAGAGATCCGGCCCACAACATCGTCAGGACGCACGTCCACTAGCCCTGATGAAGGCGGTAGCGGGAGGGAGCCTATGTTGCTCATTCGGATCATCAAATTCGCAATCCTCTTGGCGATCGTCGTCGTGCTCGTCGTGGTGGGCGTCGCGAATATGCAGTCCGTGCCGCTGCGGCTCCTGCCGGACGGGCTCGTGCTGCAGGACGTGCCTGCGGACTCAGGCATCAACCTGCCCCTGACCGTCGTCATCCTCGTGGCCATGCTGCTCGGCTTCGTGATCGGTGAGATCTTCGAGTGGATGCGCGAGAGCAAACACCGCCGCGCGGCCGGCGACCGCGGGCGCGAAGTGCAGGCGTTGAAAGCGGAAAACGCCCGGCTGAAGTCCAAACTCGCCGACCCCAAGGAAGATTTGCCCCGGATCGCCGCACAGTGATCGCGCTGCCCCGGCGGCCGTGCCGCCCTGCGCTACCCCGGGCGGTAGGCTGAACCATGAACGCGCCCCAACGCTCCGACCCGATGGCCGCCTCCACGCCGGATCGCCCGATCCGCGTGAAGATCTGCGGCCTGCGCTCGCCCGAAATCGTCGCGGTCGCCGCGGAAGCGGGGGCGGCCTATGTGGGCTTCGTCTTCTATCCGCCCTCGCCCCGCGCACTCGATGCGGCCGCTGCACGAGAGGCCGCGATGGCCGCCCCACCATCGGTTCAAAAAGTCGGGCTATTCGTCGATCCCTCGGACGCGCTCCTCGAAGAAATCCTCGCAGCCGTACCCATCGATATCCTGCAACTCCACGGCGCTGAGCCGCCGGCACGCGTCGCTGAAGTGAAAGAGCGTTTCGGCCTGCCGGTAATGAAGGCCATCGGGGTTCGCGAAGCAGGCGACCTTGCGGCAGTCGAGCGCTATGGCCCCGTCGCCGATCGCCTCATGGTCGATGCCAAGCCGCCCAAGGACGCGGTTCTGCCCGGAGGCAACGGCCTCGCCTTCGACTGGACCTTGATCGAGGGCCGGCAATGGCCGCTCCCCTGGATGCTGGCGGGCGGGCTGACGGCGGAGAACGTGGCCGAGGCGATCAAACGCACGGGTGCCGTGGAACTCGACTTGTCCTCAAGCGTCGAGAGCGCACCGGGCGAGAAAGACCCCGATCTGATCCGCGCCTTCTTCGAGGCCCTGGACGAGATGCCTGCCTGACGGGTCGAGACGGGCCGAGACGGGCCGAGACGGGTCGACACCGTCGCTGCGACGCCATCCGAGCAACCAGCACCACCGCTGGCGCCGGGCGCGAGCCGCGTCACGGCTCGAGCGGCGCGGCCCCCATGTCGAGATGCAAGGCGTCGTCGGTATACGGATGCGCCCGCGCGACCTCTTCGTTCAGGGCGACGCCAAGCCCGGGCTCCGTCGGCGGGATCACATAGCCGTCCTCCCAGCGGATCGCAGGCGTCAGCAGCTCGGCATGGAAGCCGTCCCATCGCTCCAGGCTTTCGAGAATCAGGAAGTTCGGGATGCAGGCGGCAAGCTGAACATTCGCAGCCCCCTCAATCGGCCCGGCATAGAGATGCGGCGCCATTTGCGCGTAATGCGCCTCGGCCATCGCCGCGATCTTCTTGGCCTCCAGAATGCCGCCCACGCGCCCCAGCGCCGGCTGCAGGATCGAGGCGGCACCACAGGCCAAAACACGCGCGAACTCGTATTTCGTGACCAAGCGCTCACCGGTAGAGATCGGCACGCTCGTCGAGCGCGCGACCTCGGCCATCTGCTCCGGCATCTCGGGCGGCACGGGTTCCTCGAACCAGAGCGGCTCATAGGGCTCGATCCGCCGCGCCAACCGCTTCGCGCCCGCCGTCGTGAACTGACCATGGGTGCCGAACAAAAGATCCGCCTTTGAGCCCACAGCCTCCCGGATCGCCTTGCAGAACCTCTCGCACCGCTCGAGCGAGGCGAGATCCGGCTGGCGCCCGTCATAAACCGTGTAGGGCCCCGCCGGATCGAACTTCACCGCCGTGAAGCCCTGCGCCACATAAGCCGCCGCCCGCTCGGCCGCGACCTCGGGATCGCCATAGACCCGCTTCGCCTCCTCCGAGGCATAGGTGTCGCCCGTCTCAGCGTAGAGATAAGTGTAGCTGCGGATACGCTCCCGGCAGCGGCCGCCCAGAAGGTCGTAGATTGGCTTGCCAGCGGATTTACCCACGATGTCCCAGCACGCGATCTCAAGGCCCGAGAGCACGCCCACCAGCGACGCATCCGGCCTTAGCGTGTAGCCCTGGCCATAGGTCATCCGCCACAGATGCTCGATCCGGTGCGGATCGGCGCCCTCGAACTGCCGCTCGAAGATATCGCGCACCATCTGCGCGATCACATGCGGCCCGAAAGTGGCGGCATAGACCTCGCCATAACCGACGATCCCGCAGGCGGTGACGAGCTTCACGAAGACGAAATACCGACCGCCCTTGCGGGGCGGCGGGGTGCCGACGACGAAAACTTCGCAATCCGTAAGCCGCATCAGGCATCCTCCCCCATCATCACGACGTCGCGAATGCCTTCGCCCCGGTCGGTCGTCGCCATGGCCTCATCGATCTACTCGAAGACGCCGCGACGGGCCACGAGCGCATCGAGCTTAGGCGCGCCCTCTCGCCAGGGCGGCACGAGCGCCGGGATATCCGTTTGCACAGGCGTGGCCATCCTGGAGCCTATGGTCGTCTCAGCACCACTCGTCAAACCCACGGGATCGAAGGTCAAGCGCGCAGCCACGGCGGCAATACCAACCAAAACCGAAGCCCCGCCCGAGTTCGCGGTGATCTCCATGATCGCGTCGATCGCGTCGACTTCGCACCCGTTGACGAGATCGGTCGCAGCGAAAGGACGCGCGGCCTTGAGTGTCGCCTGGCCGAGATCGACGGCGATGATCCACTCAGCCCCGGCAAGCCTCGCGCCCTGGATAGCGTTTAGGCCGACGCCGCCTATGCCGCTCACGGCGACATCGCTTCGCGACGCGAGCTTGGCCATGTGCGCGGCCACCCCACCGACGATGATCTCGCAGGCCAAAGGGGGCGGCGATGTCAAAGGGGACGTCGTCGTCGATTATCTCGACCTGGCTCGCCTCAAGCACGAGCTCCTCGGCGAAGGCACCGGTGCGCATCCTGTTGCTCCCAAGTGAGGCTGGCCGGCGAAACCCCCAAGAGCAGCGGCGGGCTCCCTTGTAGGGATCTGCGCCGTGACGCAAACGGCAGTTTGCGACGGAGAAGGTCGCCAACGTCGCCTCTGTTGTTGCGAAAACGGGTCACTGCACCGGGACCGCCACATCGGACTACGCCCCACGCTCTCGCCAGGGTTCGAGTTAATTGAACCCGGCTCCCGAGCGCCCCCACCCACGACAGGTTTGACTGAGTCGCGGAAAGAAAGGTTAGGGCGCTGGTGGGCTCAATAGCGTCGCCGCGGTCTTAGGCGCGGGCGCCCGCCTTGTAGGTCAGCGCCAGCAAGGCCGCGCTATCACGATCCACTCACGACCCGGGGTAGTGCGACGGCGCGCAGCCGAACGCTTGGGACCGGCTTCCATCGCTTGCCGGCTGGACGGCGGTCACTCAGCGGCCGTGAGTATCGCCGAGGTCGGAAGTCCCCATTGGACCGCAGCCTGACCTCCGTTTCAGACCTCGATCAGCACCAACCGATGGCCTCCTTACCGCCACCTAATCTCACCCGAACCGCAAATCACACTCTCGGCCAAGTCAGACCGGCGTTGCGTGAACGCGGACGGGTGCGTTCGGAGGACGTTAAGGATCAAAGCAGTAATCTGTCGTGGGAGGGCGCGGCGCCGCAGCGCACTCGAAACCACCCCGTGGCGCCGACTGAACCACGCGTGGCCAGCGGCCTAGCCGTGACGTTGCCCAGCCGCTCTGCCTGGTCTCCCGATCGTCCGGATTGGTCTCCGGGTCGCCATTTCGCAAGCGCGTCAAGTCGCCGTCGGTCGTCGCGAAGGATGGCGACAAGCGATGCAATAGGTCGCCATCGCCGCAGGCACACGCCATCGACATCCCTGCCCTCCGCCCGTAATCAAGGGCCGAAAACCCGGAGAGCACCATGAACGAGACCGCGCCTAACAGCTTCCGCACCGGCCCCGACGAGAACGGGCGCTTCGGCCATTTCGGTGGGCGCTTCGTCTCCGAAACGCTCATGCCGCTCATCCTGGAGCTTGAAGCCGAGTATCGCCGGGCCAAGGACGATCCAAGCTTCTGGGCGGAGATGGACGATCTCTGGAAGCACTATGTCGGTCGGCCGAGCCCGCTCTATTTCGCACCCCGCCTCACCGAGGAGCTGGGCGGCGCCAAGATCTACCTCAAGCGCGACGAGCTGAACCATACGGGCGCGCACAAGATTAACAATGTGATGGGCCAGATCCTGCTCGCGCGCCGTATGGGCAAGAAGCGGATCATCGCGGAGACCGGCGCGGGCCAGCATGGCGTGGCCACGGCTACTGTCTGCGCGAAGTTCGGGCTACAATGCATCGTCTTCATGGGCGCGACGGATGTTGAGCGTCAGCGCCCCAATGTCTTCCGCATGCGCCTTCTCGGGGCCGAAGTCGTGCCGGTCACGGCCGGCCGCGCCACGCTGAAAGACGCGATGAACGAGGCGCTTAGGGACTGGGTCACCAATGTCGAGGAGACGTTCTACTGCATCGGCACCGTCGCGGGCCCGCACCCCTACCCGGCCATGGTCCGCGATTTTCAGTCGATCATCGGGCGCGAGACGCGGGCCCAGATGCAGGAGGCCGAGGGACGCCTGCCCGACACGCTCGTCGCCTGCATCGGTGGGGGCTCGAATGCCATGGGCCTCTTCCACCCCTTCCTCGACGATCGCGATGTGCGGATCGTTGGGGTCGAGGCCGGGGGCCATGGCGTCGACGAAAGGCTCGAACATGCGGCCTCGCTCACGGGCGGGCGACCCGGCGTCCTTCACGGCAACCGCACCTATCTCTTGCAGGATGGAGACGGGCAGATCATCGAGGGCCATTCGATCTCGGCAGGCCTCGACTACCCCGGAATAGGCCCCGAACACGCCTGGTTGCACGATATGGGGCGGGTCGAGTATGTGAGCGTCACCGATGCGGAAGCGCTCGATGCGTTCCAGCTCTCCTGCCGAACGGAAGGCATCATTCCCGCCCTTGAACCGAGCCACGCGCTCGCCCATGTGGCGAAGCTTGCGCCGACGCTCCCGCCCGACCACCTGCTTGTTATGAACATGTGCGGTCGGGGCGACAAGGATATCTTCACGGTGGCCGAGGCGCTCGGCACCACCATCTGACGGCCCCGCCCGGAGGAGACCGGGCCTGGGCCTTTGTGAAAGGACCGCCCGGCTAGGGCACTGAAATGGCAAGTGAATATGAGATCGGGGACCTCGTCGTCCTCAAATCGGGCTCGATGCGGATGTGCGTTGAGGCCGTGGAGGAGGGCGCCGTCGCCGTCGTCTGGTGCCACGAGGGTCAGATCGGGCGCGAACGCTTCGACCTGAAGCTCCTCAACAAATGGGAACATCGCGAGGACCATGGCGGTCGCGGTCATGATCGGGGCGGCGACAGGGGCGGTGACCGGGGCGGTGACCGGGGTGGCCATCGCGGCGGCTGGAACGATCGCGGCGGTGACAGAGGTGACCGGGGTGACCGGGGCGGCTATCGTGGAGATAGGGGCGACCGAGGCGACAGAGGTGACCGGGGCGATCGCGAGGACCGTGGCGAGCGCCGCGGTGGCTGGCAGGATCGCGGCGATCGCGACCGCGACGACCGTCCGCCGCGCAAGACCGGTTGGGACGGCAAGCCGCGAGACAAGAAGTATTTCCGCCGCGACGACTGATCTTCCGCGTAGGGCGCCCATCGGGCGTTTCAGGCGCATGCCGCATCGCTGGGCTTGACCCCCTGGGCGTCACCCATGGGCTTGACGTCCTGGGCTTGACCACGCGGTGCGGCGGCGCGATCACCCCAGCCTGCCACTACCAAGGCCGCTGAGAGCCGGGGCCTTGCAGCACCGCCAGGGGGAGGGCGAGCCATGAGCCGCATCAACGACACATTCGCGCGGCTGCGCGCCGAGGGGCGAACGGCCTTTGTCAGCTATATCATGGCGGGCGATCCGGATGCGGCCAAGGCCCTGGAGATCGTCAAGGGCCTGCCAGCCGCAGGCGTCGACATCATCGAGCTCGGTCTGCCCTTCACCGACCCCATGGCCGATGGGCCAACGATCCAGGCGGCCGGGCAGCGCGCCCTCGCAGCCGGCATGACGCTGGAGGGTACGCTCGACACCGTACGCGCCTTTCGTAAGGACGACACAACGACCCCCATCGTGCTGATGGGCTACTACAACCCGATCTACAGCCGGGGCGTCGAGCGCTTCCTTGCGGATGCCAAGGAAGCCGGGATCGACGCGCTTATCGTCGTCGATCTCCCGCCCGAAGAGGACATCGAACTCTGCCTGCCCGCGCGCGCCGCCGGCATCGAGTTCATTCGCCTCGCGACGCCCACGACCGACGATGCGCGCCTGCCCGCTGTCGCCGAAAACACCGGCGGCTTCGTCTACTATGTCTCGATCACAGGCATCACGGGTGCTGCCGAGGCGAATGCCGAGCGCGTCGCCCCCGAGGTTGCCCGCATCCGATCAGCCTCGGGCCTGCCGGTCTGCGTGGGCTTTGGCATCAAAACGCCCGAGGGCGCGGCTGCGATGGCCAAAGTGGCCGACGGTGTCGTCGTCGGCTCCGCCATCGTGGAACGCATTGGCCGCGGAGAGTCGGTCGAGACCATCCTCGCCTTCGTCGAGTCCCTCTCACGCGCGGCGCATGGCAGATAAAGGCAAGGACCGCCATCTTTGCCATTCGCGAACAGTTTTTCCCGTTCTGAAACAATGAATTATCGGTAAAGTTGTATCTTCCGAGACGACCTTGATGACGCCCAATTGTCGGTGCTTGATGCACCGCAGCGGAACTTGGGTGGCGTTGATGACGATGCGAATGAAGTGGGGGGCGCTCGGCGCCGCCGTGGTGGTAGTGTTGGGGACGTCGCCGGCGTTTGCGGTGCCCTTCGCACCCGGAACATCGTTCAGCATCGATTTCGAAACGGCGCGTCCACCCTCTGGCGTCATCGACGTGAATGGTGGGATCGATGATCCGGGCGATCTTCCGCTCGTGGGACCGGGTCAGCCGTCGGCCTACGGTCCCGGCGTGCCGATCACCGAGACATCGACCGGCGGCGATGGCGTCTTTAACGATCGCGGCTTCTTCGATGACCGTTTCGGGGTTGGGTTCACCTCTCCCGACGCGCCGCTGACGCTCTTCGATACGAACTGCGCGACCGGCACGGTCACCAACCCGAACGTGTCGGGATGTACCGGCGACAACCCTGGCGCAGGCGATGACGGCGATCTGGCGACCGGTGCGCCGTTCGACACGCCTGCATCGGGCAACATCCTGATCGCGCAGGAAGACAGCGCCCAGGATTCCGACGCCAACGCCTTCTTCCAGGATCCCGATGACGTTGCCGGCGGCTTCGACATTGTCGTCGAGTTTCTGCAGAGCGCGCATGAGTTCGGTGCCACGATCACCGAGATCATCCTGATCGACCAGGAAGGAACCGAGTCGGTTGAGTTCCGGGGCTCGC
Source organism: Pseudomonadota bacterium (assembly GCA_039178805.1). Taxonomy (GTDB): domain Bacteria; phylum Pseudomonadota; class Alphaproteobacteria; order Rhodobacterales; family Rhodobacteraceae; genus Thermohalobaculum. Next base: position 12,962 of record JBCDFC010000023.1, read on the forward strand.
GCAATGGCACGAAATTCTTTACGATTCCGGACAGCACGATTACGGTTTCCAACCTGGGCGGCGCCAACGCGCCAACCGCTGGCGACAACGCGGTGCTGTCCTACTCCTTCGGGATCGAGGCTGCGAACCTTCAGGCGTTCGAGGTGATCTTCACCGGATCCGGCGGTATCGAGGCCGTTGTGTTCGAGAGCTCGTTCGAGGTCATACCGCTACCGCCGACCATCGCGATGATGCTGGGCGGTTTCGGGCTGCTGCTCTGGCGGAAAAGGGCTCAGCGCGCTCAGACGCGGGCGGCCTGATCCGGTTCATGCGCGAACCCCATATAGAGGTCGCGCGCCCGCCGAGTCACAGGGCCATGCTGTAGGTGGCGCTCTTCAAAGCGGGTGATCGGCATGATCTTCGCCGCGTTGCCCGTGGTGAAAAGCTCGTCCGCCTCGCGCAGATCGTCGAGCGTCAGGACCGTCTCCCGCGCCTCGATCCCATCTTCGCTCAGCAGGCTCAGCACGCGGTTGCGCGTAATGCCGGCGAGAAAGCAACCGGTCGCGATCGGCGTCATCGCGACCCCGTCCTTGACCATGAAGATGTTCGAGGTCGCCGTCTCCGCCACATTGCCGAGTGCGTCGAGCGAGATCGCATTGTCGAAGCCCCCGGCCCGCGCCTCCCGCAGCATACGGGCGTTGTTCGGATAAAGGCAGCCGGCCTTTACGTCCGTGGGCGCGCAATCGAGCGTCGGGCGCCGGAAACGTGTTGTGGTGACAGCGGCACCCTGCACTTCCGGCATCGGTCGTTCTTCTAGGCAGAGGCAGAAAACCGTGCTCTCAGGGTCGGGCGCGACCATGTAGGCGGCACCGCGCTGCGCCCACAGCATCGGCCGCACATAAAGCGGGGTGCCGGGCGGCGTGCGGGCGATGCCTTCGCGCGCGATCTCGGTCATCTCCTCGACTGAGATCGGCGGCTCGAGCCCCATGCGGATTGCGCTGCTACGGGCCCGGGCACAATGCAGGTCGAGATCGGGGGCGGTGTCCTCGAACACCCGGGCACCATCGAACACGACCGAGCCGAGCCAGGTGCCATGGTCCGCCGCACCCAGCACCGCGACATTGCCCTCGTGCCAAGATCCCTGCCACCAGGTCCAAATCCTGTGCGCCGCCATAGGTCACCTCTGCTGCCCTTTCACCCTACGATGGTCCACCCGCCTAACGAGCGCAAGCGCTCATTCCCGCTTCCGCCATCGCATTACTTACCTTAGCGTCAGACAGCCGGAGGGCGAACGAAGGAGCAGGTATGGGCGCGGCCGAGTTAGAACGTCTGGGTGCTGAGTACGCGGCCGCATGGTGCTCGGGCGATCCCGATGCCGTCGCTTCGTTCTATGCCAAGAACGGCAGCATCACGATCAACCGCGGCGATCCGATCGAGGGGCGCGCCGCCGTCTCGGGCATGGCTGCGGGCTTCTACGCAGAGTTCCCGGACCTCAAAGTCTATTGCGACAGCATCCGGGGTGCTGGCGATCACGCGATCTTCGTCTGGACGCTGGAGGGTCACCATTCCGAAACGGGCCATCACGTACTGATCGGCGGTTGGGAGGAGTGGGACCTCGGCACCGACGGTAAAGTCGTAAGGTCGCTCGGCTGGTTCGATGCAGCCGACTACGACCGCCAGGTTATGGGCGTATAGGACCCTCTCAGGGCTTGCGCACGGCGTTTCGGCGGGGGAGAGGGCGGGGGAGAGGGATCGAGAACCCCTGCGAGGCCCCATGACCGCACCCACCGCTTCTTCGACATCGCCGCTGCTTTGGCCGAGCATAGGTCTCGTCATCGGCGGTGCCCTGTGGGGCATCATTTGGCTGCCGCTGCGCGCACTGGGCGGGATGGGGCTCAACGGCGCTTGGCCGGCGCTGGTGATGTTCCTCGGCACGCTGGTGGTGCTCCTACCCTTCATCCTGTTCCGGATCCGGAGGCTCTCCGCGATCTGGCTGCCTTTGACCCTGTCGGGCGCCTTCACGGGCATGGCCTTCAGCTTCTACGCCACCAGCATCTCACTTACCGAGGTCGTGCGGGCGGTGCTGCTGTTTTACCTCACGCCCGTCTGGGGGACGGCGCTCGGCATGATTTTCCTGGGCGAGCGGCTGTCGGCCGCGCGGGTGGCGGCGATCGTGCTGGGCCTCGGCGGGCTCTTCGTGATCCTCGGCGACGCTGGGCTGCCGATCCCACGCAATGCCGGCGACTGGCTCGCCTTGATCTCGGGCCTCTCCTGGGCCTTCGGCAGCCTTGCGGTCTACCGCCTGAAGGAGCCGGGGATCGGGGAGCAGATCGTCGCCTTTCTGCTGGGCACGACCGTGGTGACGCTGGCGTCGGTCGCCTTCGGCGGTGCTATCTTCGGCGGCATCCCGGATGGCGAGGCGCTGCGGATGGCAGCACCCTGGGGCCTCCTCTCGGCACTCTATGTCCTGCCCGTCCTCTTTCTCACGATCTGGCCCGCGACGCTGCTCACCCCCGGTCGGGTCGGGCTCTTGCTCTTGTCGGACGTCGTTGTCGGCGTCATCTCGGCACCCCTCCTCACCGATGAGCCCTTCGGCATGCGCGAGGCGATCGGTACCGTGCTCATCGTCTCCGCCGGCGCGGTTGCCGTCCTGGAACGCGGTGATTGATGGGCGCCTTGATGGAGAGATTGCCGCAGGCGCGCCGGGCCTTTATGTACCGCCAACCCAACGGAGAGGCCGCCCGAGCGCGATGAACTGGATCACCGATTACGTTCCGCCGAAGATCAAGTCGTTCTTTCAGCGACGCGAGATGCCGGAGAACCTCTGGCACAAATGCGATGGCTGCGGGCAGATGATCTTCCACCGCGACCTGACCGCGAACTTGAATGTCTGCCCGAGCTGCGGGCACCATATGGCGATCAGCCCGCGTGCCCGCTTCCACGCCCTGTTCGACCACGGTGCTTTTGCCGAGGTCGAGGTGCCGGAGCCGCTGGCCGATCCGCTAAGCTTCCGGGACGAGCGCCGCTACTCGGAACGGCTGCGCGATGCGCGGCGGAAGACCAGCGAACAGGACGCGATGCTGGTCGCGCGCGGTGCGATCTTCGGCCTCGACGTCGTGGCCGCAGCACAGGACTTCAGGTTTATGGGCGGCTCGATGGGAATGGCCGTCGGCAATGCCATGATCGCCGCGGCCGAGGCTGCGGTCGGCCTGCGCGCGCCGCTCGTGGTCTTTGCCTCGGCCGGTGGGGCGCGCATGCAGGAGGGCATCCTAAGCCTCATGCAGATGCCCCGCACGACCCTCGCGGTGGCGCAGCTCCGGGATGCGGGGCTGCCCTACATCGTTGTGCTGACCAATCCGACGACGGGCGGTGTGACGGCATCCTATGCCATGCTGGGCGATGTGCAGATCGCGGAACCTGATGCGCTGATCTGCTTTGCCGGGCCGCGCGTGATCGAGCAGACGATCCGCGAGACGCTGCCCGAAGGCTTCCAGAGGGCCGAGTATCTGCTCGATCACGGCATGATCGACCGCGTCGTCCGGCGGAAGGATATGCGGGCGGAGATCGGGACGCTGCTGCCGCTTTTGCTGTCCATGCCGGCACCCGTGCGCGGGCTGCTCGACACCCCCGGTGGCGATCCAACCGCCCTGAATGGCGACGGGACGGTGGAGACGCCTGCCGAGCCCGCGCCGGAGGCCCCGCAAGAGGAAGGGGTATGAGCGGCGGGATCGCCGCGGCCGTCGAAGCGGCCGGGCCCGCCAGCGACGCCATCCTGGAACGGCTGCTGAGCCTGCATCCCAAGATCATCGATCTGACGCTCGACCGGGTCTGGCGGCTCCTCGATCTGATGGACAATCCCCAGCGCCGCTTGCCGCCTGTCGTCCATATCGCCGGCACGAACGGCAAGGGCTCGGTCACCGCAATGATGCGGGCGGGGCTCGAAGCGCGGGACGCGCGCGTGCACGCCTACACCTCCCCGCATCTCGTACGGTTTCATGAACGCATTCGCCTAAGGGGTACCTTGATCGAAGAGCCGGCACTCGCCGCCTTGCTTGAGGAATGCGAGGACGCCAATGACGGCGCGCCGATCACGTTCTTTGAGATCACGACGGTCGCGGCCCTTCTCGCCTTCGCGCGCCAGCCCGCCGAGTGGACGCTGCTGGAAGTCGGGCTCGGCGGGCGGCTCGACGCCACGAATGTCATCGACGCGCCCGCCCTCACGGTGATCACACCGGTCAGCATGGACCACCAGCAGTATCTGGGCGAGACGCTGGCCGAGATCGCCTTCGAGAAGGCCGGGATCCTAAAGCCGGGTGTACCCGGCATCATCGCCCCTCAGGTGCCAGAGGCGCTGGCCGTCATCGAAGCCCGCGCGGCCGAGATCGGTGCGCCGCTACATGTGGCTGGTCGGGACTGGAGCATCGCCGCGACCGAGAACGGGCTCTGCTTCGAGGATGCGGCAGGCGTGCTCGAGCTGCCGAAACCGGTCCTCCCGGGCCGGCATCAAGTCGAAAACGCCGGGACAGCGGTGGCCGCGCTCCGCGCGCTCTCGGCCGGTGATCCCGGTGCCGCCCTCGCACGCGCCGAGTGGCCGGCGCGGCTGCAGCGGCTAACCCAAGGCCCACTCCTCTCCCTGTTGCCTGAGGGTGTCGAGCTCTGGCTCGATGGCGGGCACAACCCTGCGGCGGGCGAGGCGATCGCCGCGCATTTCGCCGAAGGATCGAAGGCGGGCGCATCCTTACATCTCATCGCCGGCATGCTGGATACGAAGGCCGCCGAGGACTATGCGCGCCCGCTTGCCAAGGTCACCCACTCAGCCCGCGCAGTATCGATCCCGAACGCTGCAGCGACGCTCGCAGCGGAAACGCTCGCGGAGCGCCTGCGCACAAGCGGGATCGCGGCTGAACCCGCGGACAGCGTTGCGGCTGCCCTTATCTCGCTCCGCCCGGATCTTCGTCGCGGGTCCCGTGTCCTGATCTGCGGTTCACTCTATCTGGCGGGTCATGTGCTGGCGGAAAACGGCTAACATTGCGCGGGCGCTCGCTGCAGTCGCGGCGGTTGCGGCGCTGACACCCCCAGCGGATGCTGCGGAAGCCGTGCCCGAACCGGCGTTCGATGCCTGCGCGCTCCGGCCGGACGAATATGCGAGCAGGCTTGCGCTGGCGCTCGACGGTTTGTGGGAGGTCTCCCCGCTCGTCCCAGCATCGGAGGAAACCGCCGATGCTGCGCCGCGCCAGGCTCTCGTGATCGAAGTCGGCCCCTGGGGGCTGCGGGTAGGGCCGCCTGACCGGGCAGAGAGAGTGCCGCTCTTCTTCGAACAAGGTGAGGTCTGGGATTTCGACCCGCCACCCTGGATGCCGCGCCCCGACCCCGCTTCTCGCGTCTCCGAGAACTTCCGGCTGACCGCGGAGACACGGCTGCCCTGCGCGCAACACCGCCTGCCCCGCCTCTACGGCGCCGGCAGCCTGGGCGACGGTATCGCGCTGGAGTTCTTTCTGACAGTCACAGGGCCGAACCGGCTCGTCGGCCGAGAAGTCAGGCGCAGTGAGACATCCGTCACAACCCGCGAGATCACTCTCACAGGCGTGTCTTGGTGATCTTCCCGGCGCGCTTTGAGCTTGCCCCCTGAAACCGGACTGGGCGGCACCGTACCCCCAGGACGGAGGATGATGGATGAACAAGCATGAGCTGATGCGGTGGATGCCCCCACCTGCGGCATTGAGTGTGCCAGAAGGGTTCTGAGGAACCACGCAAGGGAGGCATCCGTGATGAAGGTCAGCATGTTGGCCATCGATCTGGCGAAGGGCAGTTCCTAGTGGTCCGACCGGAACGGAGCGAACCCACGCACGTCATCCCCGGGCTTGACCCGGAGATCCAGAAAATCCCTTCATCTGAATAACTTAGAGAACGCTGGATTGCCGGATCAAGTCCGGCAATGACGGTATCAAATGTCTCGGTCAGACCACTAGGTCTGTGGCGTCGGGCCGGATGGGGCGGTTCTGTTCAATCGGGCGATGTCACGGCCGCGCTTTCTGAAGTACCTGGCGGAGCAGCCGGCCTGCGTCGTGCCGGGAGTCTACGTGAAGCCCTTTGTCAAACGGCAGAGTGAGGCGGATCGGAAAACGATCCTGTGGATCGTTCTCCCGCCGAACGACAAGGCCGACGCCGAAGCGATCGCCGAAGCGGCGGCGCGGCCCGCCATGCGCTTCGTCGCCGTGACGACGGCCGAGACCCAGGCCCGCGCGTCGTCCATCGGGCTCGAACCGATGGCGCCCTGATGGACGACCATTCCGAACCCATCAATGCCTGGTCCGACAGAGAACGCAGCTCATCAACGCCTTGCGTGGCCATCTTGCCGAGTTCGGACTGGTGGCTCCGAAGGGGCCAGCCAACCTGACGGTGCTGGAGACCGCAATTGCGTGCACCGAGACGGATTTGCCCGACGCGGTGCGCGAGATGGGAAGGATCTATCTCGATCAGATCGCCACCCTGACCCAGGTGATCGAGCGCCTCGCCGACGAGTTGGAGGAGGCCTCGAAGACCGACGATGAGCTTCGCCGCCTCTGCACTGTGCCCGGCGTCGGTCCGGTCACCGCAGGCGCGATCGCGGCCTTCGCGCCCGATTTGCGGACATTCGACAGCGGCCGAAACTTCACGGCGTCGCGCCAAAGGCGCGCATTCTGCGCGACGCTGGGTCTCGTTCCTCGACAACGCTCGACCAGCGGCAAGGCTCGTCTCGGGGCGGTGAGCAAGATGGGGCAGACCGACATCAGGAAGCTACTGATCGTCGGCGCACTGATCGTCGGCGCGTCGTGCCGAAGGCGCGCGTGCCACGCGACGAGCGTGATCCGCTGGGTCGTCAGGAAGGGCGGCAGCCCGAACCGCTGGCTTGCCGCTCTCGTTGCCCGCAAGCCGAAGATGGTCGCGGCGGTTGCGCTGGCCAACAGTGAGCGGTGCAGCGCCACCGGTGCGAGCGCACCGCGAACGGCGCGCATGATCTGGGCCATCACCGTGAAGCGGGAGGATTATCGGATGGCGTGAGCCCGACCGGGACGGACGGGCGCATGGCATGGCCGCAAGGCCGGGGTGAGCGATCGACGACGAGTAGGCGACACGGACTTCGAAGTTCAAGGCAGGGACACCCAGACCCGGCGCTCGAGCGCAAGAGCTCTCTGAACCGATGTGGGCCCGGCTTTCCGGACAGCATGACCCACCCGTGGCGTCACCAAGGCCACATCGAGAGGCCTGACATACGACCGATCGAAGACCCCGCCGAAGCCTTGAAGATCAGCTTGCCAAACAGGGGGCATCCACACACGCCCCATCCGGCCCGACGCCACAGACCTGGAAACCGCCCTTCGCCAGATCAACGGCCAACATGCTGATCTTCATCACGGATGCCTCCCTTGCATAGTTCCTCAGAACCCTTCTCGCACACTCAATGCCGCGGGTGGGGGCATTCACCACATCAGTTCACCTTCCCTGTTCGGGTGTTAGGTAGCCGATGCGGGAGTGTCTTTGCTGTCGTTTGTAGAAGATCGCGATGTATTCGCAGAGTGCGGCTTTTGCGTCGCGTCGGGTGGGAAATGGGCGCGGTGGACCATCTCGGTTTTGAGTGAGCCGCGCCGTGCGCCTCTGGTTCGAGCACCACGGCGAACCTCCATCGGCGGCTTGTCGAGACACCTCCCTTTGCCACTCATCGAAGCCTCGGCGTCATGGGCCGCAAGCACCTTGCAATAGTCGCCGCTGGCAGATTGGACGCCATGATCTGGATGGCAGATCAGGCCGGGCGCTGGCGACCGGTTTTGTAGCGCCACACGCATGCCATCGATCGCCAAGCCCTTCTTCAGGCTGTCGGACATCGACCATCCGACGGTGAGCTGCGCGCGCCACCGGTTCAAGCGCCGCGTCGAACCCATGGTCGCGTTCGCCATCGTCCTCGGACCGTGTGTGAGTGTATATGGACCCCGCCTCATTGCAACGACTTTGATGGGTCAGGTTCGGCGGTCACGGTTTCGGACGTATATCCGGCTTCTTTGAGCGGCCCGATAGATCGTCGCTGCGAGCCCCGATGGATTTCCGCGCGCTTCCTCCTCAATGGCTCCAAGGCGTCGATCCAAGCCGCGCCCCAAGCCGCGCCGGTCCACACATCAGGATCAGGAAGCGATGGGAGCGATGGGCGCGACCCTTTCACCATCTCCAGCCAGTTTGCTGCAATGTACCGAAGCAGGCTTCACGTCTCGCCCGCCAATCCGTTGGCTTTGAGAGCGGGCCTCACGCTGTGCGGTAGGGCGCATCGCCGGCAAGGACAGCCCATACGGCCCGCGCATTCTTGTTGGCCAGCGCGACCGCGACCACGTTGGGATGGCGCCGTTCGCGCATCCTGGCGATCCACTGGCTCTTTCGATCCCGCTTCCCATGCGCCTTGGCCAGCACGGCGCGGGCGCCGTGGATCAGGAGCGTGCGCAGGTATCGGTCACCGCGCCTACTGATGCCGAGAAGGCGTGTCCGGCCGCCGCTCGATCTTTGCCGCGGAACCAATCCCAGCCAGGCGGCGAATTGGCGCTCGTTCTTGAAGCAGCTCCGATCGCCGACCGCTGCGACAAGCGCAGTCGCCGTGATCGGGCCGATCTCTTCGATCTTGCCGATGCGTTGGCATGCCTCGCTGGTTTGAAAGAGCATCTGGATGCGTCGCGTCTGGGTTTTGATGCGGTCATCAAGCGCGGCGAGCTCCTCGCGCATCTCGCAAGCCAGATCTCGAAGCAGGCCACCGAGCCGGTCATCGGCGCCGTTCGCGATCTCACCGTGCGCGCGGCGCAAGCGCGAGATGTCCCGTGCGATCACCACGCCATCTTCGGCGAAGAGGCCATGGATCTGGTTGACCAGCCTGGTTCGGTCGGAGACCAGACGTTGGCGGATGCGGCGAACAGCCTGAAGGGTCAGCTGCTCCGCAGACTTCCGTGGCACGAAGCGCATCGATGGGCGACTAACGGCCTCGCAGATCGCTTCGGCATCGTTCCGGTCGCTCTTGTTGGACTTGACGTATGGGGCGACGAACTGCGGTGACATCAGGCGCACCTCGTGTCCGAGTTCGGACAGCACCTTCGCCCAGTAATGCGCGCCGCTGCAGGCCTGCATCCCGGCCAGGCAAGGCGGCGTATCCGCGAAGAACTGCGCCACCGCCTCACGCCGCAACCTCTTGCGCAACATCACCTTGCCGTCGGCGTCGAAACAGTGAACTTCAAACACGTACTTCGCCAGATTGAGACCTATCCGCACGATCTCCATGGTACTCCTCCTTCCTATCAGCTAGGCGCCGAAGGCTCGCCGCCGGGGGCGGCGGGGTCCATACCATTGGCTCCCGCGGGGCAAGGGCGTTGTTCGGTGGTTGGGTCTGGTCGGTCGCGGCCATGTGTGCGGCGTCTGATCTGCAGCGCGAGGGCTGCGCGCCCTGATGAAGTCCGCCGGCGCTCGGATCCCGATCAATGGCACGCACTCGCAAGTGCTCCGGTCCGAACAGGGTGTTCCGATTGCCGTTTCGCCGTCGTGTCGCCATCACCTCACGTTGCGCCTCATCGTCTCGGAGGCGGCCGTGACCGGCGTATGTCTTCAGGCCGGGGCGGGCCGGGGCGGGCCGGAAGGGGCCGGTAGCTCTCCCCGGTCCGGATGAGCACCCAGACCACCCGCGCCATGCGATTGGCCAGAGCGATGGCGACCACCTTCACGGGTTTTCTCTGCAGCACGCCCCACAGCCAGTCGTGCCCGGGCCGGCCACGCCGCCGCGCCGCGACCGTTCGCCATCGGTCTCGAACGCATGGCGACGCAGTGGCTCACCATGGCCCCCAGGTAGAGGAGCCGTCGCAGATACCTGTTGCCGGCCTTGCAGATCCGGCGCAATCGCTCCTTGCCACCGCTCGAGTGGGGCTTCGGCGTCAGGCCGAGCCAGGCGGAATAGTCCCGCGCCGAGCGGAACGCCGAGACATCTGGTGTGGTGACGGCGAACGCGCTGGAGGCGATCAGGCCGAGGATCGTGGCGAGACGGCGGGCGAGCGGGTTGTACTTCTGGGCGGCCTCGATGCGCTTCGTGACCGTCTCGATCCTCTCGCGCAGATCGCTGAGCTGGTCGCACAGCAGCTCAAGCGCCGGCCGCGCCGCCTCGGGAGTCTGCGCAGCCGCTTCCAGCAACCGGTCGACGTTGTGGATGCCCTTGGCCACGGCGATCCCGAACTCGGCCAAATGCGCGCGGATCGTGTTCACCGTTTGGGTCTGCTGCCGGATGAGGAAGTCCCTGGCCCTGTGGTCGAGCAGAGCCGCTTGCGCGTCCGCGGTCTTCACCGGCACGAACCGCATCGTCGGTCGCGACGTCTTGCGCCTTCCATCGATCCACTGGTCGATGGATCGCTACGCGAGCGGCTTCAGACCCTCGCAGCTCGCCTCTGCGTCCGCGCGGTCGGTCTTGCCGCGTTTTACAACGGCTTCACATAGGCCGCCGGCATCAGGCGTACGTCGTGGCCGAGCGTCGCGAGTTCTCGCGCCCGGTGATGCGCGCCCGAGCAGGCCTCCATCACGATCAGGCAGGGCTCTCGGCGCGCGATGAAGGCCAGTACCTCGCCGCGACGCAGCTGCCGGCAAAGCACCGCCGTGCCGTTCGTGCTCACCCCGCGCACCTGAAACACGCTCTTCGCCAGATCGATGCCGATGGTGGTAGGCTGGTCCATGGATGGCTCCCTTCGCTGGATGGTTCAACAACACCCACCGGGGCACATCGCGATGCCCGGAGCGGGAGCCATCCACCCCATCAATGGCGGCCAATGGCTCACCTTTGACGGCGGCGAGGGTTCGCAATGTGGCCGCCATTAGTCCGAGGACCATGGCGAACGCCAGCCCTCACCGGTCGGGACGTAGCTGATATCGGCGAGCCAGATCCGGTCGGGTGCTGCGGCATGGAAATCGCGTTTCAGCAGGTTCGGTGCGATGCCCAGCGTGTGCCGGCTGTCAGTCGTTTGCGGCGGGCGAATACCGTTTTCCCGCATGATCTTGGCCACCGTTTCCGGGCAAATCCGTCCACTGGACGGATTTGTGGCCCCTCCAACTCCAAGCGATCCGCAGCCCTTGAACCACCAGCTCCGCATGGATGCGCGGCGCAACATGGCGCCCCTTGCTTTCGTCGAAGATCGTTCGGATCCGGGCGGCCAACGTGTCTCGGACTGCCTGGCGTGTTGCCCGTGTGGGGCACCAGCGCGCCAGGCGTAGAACCAGCTCGGGCTGAGCGACAGCGCCCGGCATATCAGCCTAATGGCGTGCTGAGCGGCAGGGGCGGCGATGAAGATGAGCTTCGCCGTTCGACCCTCTCACTCGAACCGATGGCGTTCGGGGTCTCACTGTCTTCGCCGCCCACTGAGCGAAAAAAGCCGAGGCTTTACGCATCACCTCCAGCTCTTCCTTCAGTCGACGGTTCTCGCGCCGGAGATCGGACAACGCCGTCGCCTCGGCCTGACCGCGGCGAACGGCCGCCGCAGAGCCGGCGGCCTCCAACTCAAGCCGCCACGTCTTCAACTGCGTCGGCGTCACGCCCAGCTCCTTCGCCACGCTGCTCTGCGTGGCACCCGGCGCCGACAATCGCGCTACAGCCCGCTCCTTGAACTCCGGCGTGAAGCGCCGCCGTGATTCCTTGCTCATCCATCATCCTCCGTCCTGGGCGTACTGTACCGCCCAGTCCGGCTTCAGGGCGCAAGCTCAGAGTGTCGACGATGGCTCCGCGCCCTCCCACGACATAATAGCGCGCGCTTCGTTAAGGATCACCGAACGCTGGTCACTGAGATGCCGCAACGCATGAAGCCGTTACGGAGACGCAGGCCACGGCGCGATGCTCGCGCGAGGGCAAGATGAGCACCGAAGGGTCAAACGCTTTGTCAGATGCGAACCCGTTGAGGCTTGCCCATGAGACAGGCTGCACCCAAACGATTGGGCGCCGTCACCAAAATGAGCGACGCTCGGGCCAGCCACGCCCAGCGAACAGCGCTGCGCAGTCGTCGAGCCTTGAGAGCGTCGCCCGTCCTGCCTGAAGCGGATCGAGGGGACTCCCAGCGCAATTTCTGCCTGGCTCATACCATCTCTCGTTGATCAGAACCCTTGGCCCACTCGCGACGACCAGTGGAGATGATGGTCGATTGCTGGTCGACGAGGCGGTTCCACGCGGCGCAACAACGGTCGAGGATGTCGTCGTAGGACCGGAAGATCCAGTTTGAGAGCCAGTTATCGCGCATGAACTGCCAGATGTTCTCGACCGGGTATAGCTCGGGCGCGTGGGGCGGGAGCGGGACGAGCGTCATGTTGTCGGGGACAAGGAGGGCTCAGGACTGATGCCAGCCGGCCTGATCGAGCGAGACGACGGCGTGGGCGTGGCCGGAGACGTGGCGCGAGATTTCGGTGAGGTCCTCGGTCATGGCCTTGGTCACGCAGCGGGGCATCACGATGGCGGCGCCCTTGCCCTGGGCCGGGCAGATCGCACCGAAGGCGAGCCGTTGTCCGCCATTGGTCCGAGGACAATGGCGAGCGGCCGACTGGGTGTGCTGGTCCTTGGGCGCGGCGTCTCGCGTCCCGCGCTTCGCCCTTCGACGGGTCATCGGGTTCTTCTGGCCGAGCCGCATCTCGTCCTGGAACCAGAGCTCTATCTGCTTGCCGCGCGCCGGGCCTTCGGTGATCGCCGCCAGCTTGGCCGGGAAGACTTTTGAACTGCTCGAGCGTGTCGGGGTCCTGTGCATGATGGCGCGGGCGCGCGAAGAGCTTGCGTTAGCCGAGCGCGTGCAGCTCGCGGCTGAGCGTCTGCGGGCTGACCGAGACGCGGAACACCTCACAGACCCATTGGACGAGGTCGATCAGCCGCCAGCAGACCACGCCGTGGACCGCCGGGATCGGCCCTTTCCCCACGATCTCGGCGAGGGCGCACTTCTCGGCGCGCTTCTGGGCGCGCTTCTGGGCGGCGTCGAGTTTCGGCGCAGCCCCTGGCGCCTTGCGGTCGATGAGCCCCGGCGGACCCTCAGCGTTGAACCGGACCATCCAGTCTCTAACACTCTGCAGAGTGACGCCGCCGACCCGTGCCGCATCGCCACGAGAGCCGCCGTCATAGATCGTCGCCAGCGCCAGCATTCGTCGCGCCAGCGCCGCGTATCGGGCCGCCGTGCCTCCCGGCGCGGCCCATCGGCGTCGAGATCGGATCGAAGAGAGATCGGTGCGGCCATGGCGCCTATCCTTCTGTTCGACATGGCGAACCACGCCGAAGCCCTGAGGAAAATCCCCCAAAAGAGTCAGCCTCTTCGAGAGCTGGTATCAGTGCTCGAAGAAGCAGATGGTGTGTAGTGGTATGGGCAAACCGCTTTCGATGGATCTGAGGCTGCGAGCCTTGGCTGCCGCCGATGCTGGCATGAGCTGTCGGGCTGCCGCTGGGCGATTCGGTGTCTTGGTTTCGTCGTTGATCCGGTGGGATGCGGCTCGGCGCTCGACAGGCAGTTTCGAACCGAAGCGACGGGGTCGCGACACGCGCTCGACGCATCATGGCGCGGTGATAGAGGCGTTCGAAGCAGAGCGTGACCAATCGCGTGAGGAGCTCGAGGTCCGTCTGGCGGAGCGCGGCATCACCGTCAGCAGCTCCGCCTTGTCGCGGTTTTTCCAACGGTGAGCTATCAGCCCGGTTGCCGGCGTGTTGCACCACTGGTTCGAGCAACGGCCGGCAGCGTCCGAGTGACAATGGCGAACGGATCATGCGGAGAAAAAACCGCACATGCTAAGCCATTGAGGCGCCATTGGTTCGAGCCCAATGGCGAACGAGCAGGATCGGCCGGACGTTCTGGCCAAGCGTCGATCGTGGTTCGGCGGCCAGCCGTGCCTCGTTCCTCGCCGTCTCGTTTTCGTCGATGGCGGATTTGATGGCTGGCTCCTCGATGGGGCCAGTCACCGGCGACTGGTCCAAGGCCTATGCCCGCCACGTCCTGGCTCCAACGCTCGGCCCAGGTGACATCGTTCGGCGCCGCGCTCGAACCGATGGCGCGCTGGCGCCTCACGCTCCACAACCTGTCTCGCCACAAGCGCGCCGCCGCCCACGAGGCGATCGAGGCCAGGGGCGCCCGCCTCCGGTTCCTCCCGCCGTACAGCCCCGATCTCAACCCCATCGAACGCGCCTTCGCCAAGCTCAAGACCCTCCTGCGAAAGGCTGCAGAGCGCACAGTGAACGCCCTCTGGGATCGTATCAGCACCCTCGCCGATGCCTTCGCGCCCCTAGAGTGCGCACACGACTCACCGCCCGCGGAAATGAGCCAGATTGATCGGGCAGGGCTCTGAGGTCATCTCGGTTGATGGTTGCATCAAACGATGAGCCGAGACAGGGCGTAGGGGGCGTCGCCCCGCTACAAAGGCGGTGTGCAAAGGATCTACTGAGCTGGAGCGTGCCGGGAGCGCGCGACCGGTCAAGCCGATGCTTCACGCTACCGCATTGGCGGATCAGACACGCCGATGGCGTAAAGCACGTTGACAGGCTTTAGGCGTTCATTCGTTCTTTTCTATGAAAACTGTCGTGGGAGGGCGCGGCGCCGCACGCCGAAAGAAGGAAAGGACCTGCACGGAGTTACGAGCGGTCATGCCGCCAAAATCCAGTGCGCGTTGAACTGGCCGCCCAGCACCCGACGTTCTCCGCGAGGTCTAGTCCTCTTCGCATTGATCGGCGATCATCGCGACGCTCACGACAGCCTCATCCTCGGCCGTGTTGAAGACCTTCACGCCGCCGGCGGAGCGGGAGCGGAACGAAATGCCGGAGACCGGGCAACGGATCGACTGGCCCCGATCCGTGACCAGCATGATCTGATCGTCTGGCTGGATCGGGAAGCTCGCGACGAGTGGACCGCCCCGCATGGCCTTGTCGATGGCCGCCACGCCCTGGCCACCGCGCCCGCGCACCGGGTAGTCATGGCTCGAAGAGATCTTGCCGAGGCCACGTTCGGTAATCGTCAGGATCAGGTCCTCGGCCGCGGACATCGCCACGTAGCGGCCCTCGGGGAGCGCGATATCGGCGACGGCGCCCTCCTCGGCCTCGGCCGCCTCGGCCTCCGCCTCCTCGGCGATTTCTCCCGCCACCGCCCGCCTGCGTTTCAGGTAAGCCACGCGCTCCTCGGGCGTCGCCTCGAAATGGCGGATCACGGCCATGCTGACGACGCCTGCGCCATCGCCGAGTTTCACGCCGCGGACGCCCGTCGAGTCGCGCCCCTTGAAGACGCGGACCTCAGTGACCGGGAAGCGGATCGCCCGGCCGTTCGAGGTTACGAGCAGGAAGTCATGGCTTTCGTCGCAGATCTGCGCCCCGACAAGGCGTACGCCCTCGGGCAGCTTCATCGCGATCTTGCCGTTCGACTTCACGTTCGTGAAATCGCCGAGCTGGTTGCGCCTCACATCGCCCTCGGAGGTGGCGAAGACGATCTGCAGATCGTTCCAATCCTCCTCCGCGCGGTCGACGGGCATGATCGCGGCGATGCCGACGCCGCTGTCGATCGGCAAGATGTTCACCAGCGCTTTGCCGCGGGCATTGCGTCCGCCAAGCGGCAGGCGCCAGGTCTTGAGCTTGTAGACGATGCCGTCGGTTGTGAAGATCAGGAGCGGCGTGTGGGTGTTCGCGACGAAGAGGCGCGAGACGAAATCGTCGTCCTTCATCGCCATGCCGGCGAGGCCCTTACCGCCGCGGGCCTGGCTGCGGAACTCCGACAGCGGCGTGCGCTTGATGTAGCCGCCATGGGTGATGGTGACGACCATATCCTCGCGCTCGATCAGGTCCTCGTCTTCGAGCTCCCCCTCCCATTCGACGATCTCGGTGCGCCTGGGCGTCGCGAACTGCTCACGCACCTCCGTCAGCTCAGCGCGGATGATGGCCATGATCCGCTCGCGCGACCGCAGGATATCGAGATAGTCGGTGTTCTTCTCGGCGAGTTCCGCCAGCTCGTCCCCGATCTCCTTCACGCCCATCGCGGTCAGGCGCTGGAGGCGGAGATCCAGGATCGCGCGGGCCTGCGCGTCGGAGAGGTAGTAGGTTCCGTCCTCGTTCAGCGTGTGGTTCGGGTCGTCGACGAGCCGGATGTATTCGGCGATATCGTCAGCGGGCCAGCGCCGGTCCTTCAGCCTCTCGCGCGCGGTCGCGGGGTCGGGTGAGGAGCGGATGGTCGCCACCACCTCGTCCACATTCGAGACAGCGACGACGAGGCCGGACAAGAGATGCGCGCGCTCCCGCGCCTTCATCAAGAGATGCGCGGTGCGCCGTGCCACCACCTCCTCACGGAAGGCGATGAAGGCGCGGAGGAAAGTGAGCAGGTCGAACTGCTCCGGCTTGCCGCCGTTCAGCGCCAGCATGTTGCAGCCGAAGGTCGTCTGCAGCTGGGTGAAACGGTAGAGCTGGTTCAGCACCACTTCGCGCGTCGCATCCCGCTTGAGATCGATGACGACGCGGACGCCGAAGCGGTCGGACTCGTCCTGGATATGCGCCAGGCCCTCGACACGCTTTTCCTTGGCGAGCTCCGCGATCCGCTCAACCAAGCTCGATTTGTTCACCTGGTACGGGATCTCGGTCACGACGATGCGGGGGCGGCCCGCGGCCTCCACTTCCCGCTCGTCGATCCGGGCGCGGACGAGCACGCTGCCGCGGCCGGTGACATAGGCCTTCCGCGTGCCGACCCGACCGAGGATGATGCCGCCCGTTGGGAAGTCTGGTGCGGGCAGAAGCTCCATCAGCGTCTCGAGATCGGTCTCCGGATCGTCGATCAGGGCGAGGGTGGCGTCGATCACCTCACCCAGATTGTGCGGCGGGATGTTGGTCGCCATGCCGACGGCGATACCGCCAGCGCCATTGACCAGGAGGTTCGGGAACCGGGCGGGCAGGACGATCGGCTCGCGGTCCTGGCCGTCATAGTTGTCCTGGAAATCGACGGTATCGCGGTCGATATCGGCGAGCAGAAAGCCCGC
>JBCDFC010000024.1:0-29634 GCA_039178805.1 Pseudomonadota bacterium
AGGCCCTGCGAGCATAGGAGAAACCGGTCGCCCGGCTCGAGATGGCCGATGGCTGTGTCCGGAGACAGCGGTTGCGCGCCGCCAACAACGCGGGTGAGCAGCATCGGCAACCGGGTCTCGACATGGTCGCGGGTGAGCCGGCGGAGCGTGCCGTCGCGCAGCAGAAGGCAACGCGTCGCCCCCGCCCAGATCACGGTGTAGCGCCGCCCTTGGACAAGGAGCGCCGCGACCGATGCGGCGGCCGGATCTGCCGCACCCGCGCTCCTCGTTCGAATGAGCGTGTGCGCCCGACCGAGCTTGCCCTTCGCCTCCGCCACGAGGTCGCTCATCGAGAAGGGCGCCTCGACCGTGCTGAGCACCTCCGCCACGATGCGTGCGGCCATCACACTCTCGGGCCGATCGCCAAGGCCGGAGACGACGCCCAGAAGCTGATTGTCGAGCGTGATCGTCCAGGCATCGGTGTTGTGGCGCGCGCGCGCCCCTTGGAGTGAGGCAGCAGCGGCGTCGACGGCGATGAGCCCTCGGGTCGGTGCCGGGTCGCTGGCGGTCGGCGCGTATGCTGCCGCGTCGAGTGTGCCGGCTGGATCGGTTTGCGCGGGTTGGGCAGTGTCGGTCGATCCGCGGAACATCTGCGTGATGCCTGTCGCCTCGGCGAGGGCTGAGGGCAGTTCGCCTGTGATGAGATGTCCGAATGCCTCAGGCGGGGGAAGTCGATCGGCGGCAAAGGCCTGAGGTTCCGCAGTCTCGCTCCCATTCGTCCACCAGAGCGCGCCAAGGGGGTCGGCTACAGGGGTCGCGATCATCCCAGCCGGAAGCCTGAGCTGCTCCGCGGTTGCATCGAAGGCGGCGAGCGAGAACCCTTCTGCAAGCGTCGATAAGATCAGGCGCTCGGATGCTTCGTACCAGGCGGAGGCTGCAACCAGATCGTCGATCCCGATCTCCGCCTTCGGCACGCGCGCGGCGATGAGCAACGGGAAGTAGCGCCCGACGCGATCCACGCTCGGCATCATCACGGCGAGCACCGGTTGCGGGCCGCAGATGCCCGCCCCGAACGCCATCCGCCAAACCGGAGCTACCAGGAAGGCATTGAGCCAGCCGCGACCGAGTGCTGTCTGGCTCTCGCGGATCGAGGATTGGAGCCAAGCGTCGAGCGTCTCGACCGAGCGTCGGTCGAGCCTGGCCGAGACGAAGTCGCCATGGGTCGGCACCTTGCCGAAATAGCCCGAGCCCTCGATGCGCGGCTCGATCCTCATGGCGCGATGTTTCCGGCTGTGCGCTCCGCCATCGCTCAGAGCTCCCCCGGGCAGGCGAACTCCGCCATCGCGTCGAGCTGGAACGGGTTGTTCACTGAACTCGTCGTCACGCGGAAGGTCGCGAAACGCCCGTCGATCTCGTAGCGCACATCGAACTGGTTGTCCGACACCGCCGCAACCTCGCCCGCGTCGAAGATTCGGAACGGCGACCAGGTGCCTTGGGCGACGAGGAACGAGCGGTTCTCGTTGGGGAGGAGCCGGATCTCGCTGCGTGTCACGCTCTCGGGCCCCGGCCATCTGAGCGTGCGCTCAATCGAGCGGTCCGGGCGGTGGACCGATTGGTCCCCGTCGATGCGCGCGATGGCAACCGTCGCGTCCGGGTCGAGCGCCTGGAGCGTGAAGTTGAGCGCGACCGTCGGCGAGGTGCTGCCCGCCGGGAAGAAAGCGTCGCGAATGCGGGCAGCCCGCTGGAACTGCGCAAGGGCGCCGTCCGGGTTGCCCGCGGCCTCGCCCGCACCGTTCCAGCGCCATGGGCTGACCGAGACATCGACGAAGGGCTCGAGATGCGTCTCGAAGAACTGCTCGAAGATACCGCCGGGACCGAAGAGGCGTGCGAAATCGTTGAGGGTGACGTCCGCGCCGCTGGATCGGTCGAACGGGTAGCGGCCGACGATGGCGCGCCGACAGGCCCGCGCCCCATCCGCTGCCCATAAGGCGGAGGCGATGCTGCGCGCACGCTCGAGCGCGATGCCCGAGAACTCGTCCGCCAGCGCGACGGTCCAAGCATCGGCAGGGTCGGGAAGGCGCTGACCGACAGTGCGCAGGGCCGCGATGGCTTCGGTCAGCGGGCTGTCGGCGGCGAAGACCTCTGCGGCGTCCCCACCGCTGATCGTCGTACGGTTGAGCTGCTCGTAGAGCGTGTCAAAGAGCGGGGGGAGCGCGGTGAGGCTGGGGCGCGAGGGATCGATACCGTCGCCTTCAATTGGCTCAAGGGCGCGCCGCAGACTGGCATAGGGGTCGGGTACAGCCATCGGATCGATCGGCAGCGCCGCGTCGGCGATGACGTCGTCGATAGCGGCGGTGAGGCCGTCCGAAGATGCCAACCCCGCGACTACGTCCTCGCCCGATCCGGCAGTCGCAGTCGGCGCTGCCAGCCGCGATGCTTCGGCAACCGAGGCAGCAAGGCGCTGTAGCGGTCGCGCCTCCGAGGCGAGGAGCGCTGCGAGGTCCGTCGCCCGCAGAAGCGAGGCGACGGGGCGGGGTGCCAGATCGCTGAGGACCGTCCGCCAAATCTCCACGAACTCGGTCGCATAAAGCTGCATCGCGTCGCGCGCGACTGCGGTGGCCGTCGCGCCCACCTCTCGGGCCGGCCCGCGTACCCAATCTTCGGCGGCCGCTGCGGCGGCCACTTCTGCCAGTCGCGGGATGACGACTTGGCGATAACCGATCCGGGTGAAGAGGCCTTCGATACCGTCATCGAGGCCGGTTCCGGAACGTCGTGCGAAGATCTGTGCGCCGACGGGGCCGAGGGCGGCTGAGGGACGCCAGGGGCTCAACGCGCGCGCCTCGGCACTTGCCTTCAGCAGATCGAGCGCGCGCTCAGCCGGGCCTCGTTCGGCGATCTGCTCCCGCGTCTCCTCGACCAGCGCGTCGTCGATGGCGAGCGTCGGCAGGCGCGGGCTTTCAAGCAGGGCTTCGACATGCGCGCGGAGCGCGAGCCGCGTGCCCTCCCGCCCGCTGCCGGGATAGAGCGCATCGAAGCTTTCGGCGAAGTACCCCTCGATCTCGTCCACCGAGATCGGTCCGACACCGGCGAGCGCGAGATAGTGTTTCAGGCTGTCGAAGACATGGTCGGGTGCGGCATCCTCACGGCGCATCTCCTCGGCCAGATGCACCATCATTCGCGGCAGCATCAGCGCCCCCAGCGCGTCACGATAAGACGCGCGGTGGTTGCTTTCGATCTTCTCCCGCTGGTCGAAGCCGATGCCGGCGAGCTTGAGCAGTGTGGCCCATTCGGGCGCGTCGCTTTCGTTGAAAGCGCGGGGGGCGCGAGCAAGAGCTTCGATGGCGGGCAGGACGCTTAGGAAATCCGCATCGCGCACGTCGCGCACGGGGATGCTCTCCGCGAGCGTGGTGTAGCGGGCGAGGCTCTCCTCGGTCCGAGCGATGGCACTGCGGTTGAAAGTGAAACTGAGCGTCCAGCCGACGACGACGGCGACCGCCGCTGCGGAGACGGTGCCATAGGCCAAGCCGCGCACCACCCGCCGGCGCCTGCTCGCACGCCGGTCGCGCGTGACCAGAGCCGCCTCGCCCAGGATCACATCGCTGAACAGCCGGCCGATGAAGTAGCTGCGCTGCATGACGCGCGCGCCCGGTTTCTGGACGATCGCGGCCTCTTGTGTGGCGGAGGCGAAGTAGACGCCGCGGACCATGGGGGCGCGGACATGGGCGCTGCCGGAGGTCAGTTCCTCAACGACCTCGCGCAACACCTCTTCGAGGGCAGCGATCTGCGCGGGGAAGCGGAAGATGTGCCCCCGTCGCTCAACGTCAGGCTCCTGTTGCAGGCGTTCGAGGAGGAGCCCGTTCAGCCTGTCCTGGAGCGCCGCGTACTCACGCGCGAAAAGCTCGGGCAGGGCCTGGGCATCGCGGCTACGCTCATACTCAAAGGTCATGCCCCAGACTTGGTCGCGCTGCTGTTGGCCCATGCCATCGAAGAATTGCGTGAAGCCTGGCAACCGGTCTGCCTTGGTGAGGATGAGGTAGACGGGCACGCGAAGCTTCACCGCTTCTTCGATCTCAGCGAGGCGCTGGCGGATCGAGCGGGTCTCGCGCAGCCGATCTTCGGGGTCTTGGGCGGTCAGGTCGGTGAGCGACAGGACCACGAGCACGCCATTGACGGGCTGCGACGGGCGATGCCTGACGAGAAGGCCGAGGAAGTGCAGCCAGCCGGCCTTGTCGCGCTGCGCGTTCGTCTCCTGCGTCGTGTAGCGCCCCGCGGTATCAATCAGTACGGCCCGGTCGGTGAACCACCAGTCGCAGTTCCGTGTGCCACCGACACCCCGCACGGGCTCTGGGCTCATCGCATCGCCAAGCGGGAACTTGAGACCCGAGTTGTGGAGAAGCGTGGTCTTTCCCGCGCCCGGCACCCCCATCAGGAGGTACCACGGAAACTCGTAGGCATAGCCCGACCGCTTCCCCACGACCCGGCGCAAGAGCTTCATCGCATGGCGCAGACGCTTGCGAAGCTCGGCCAGCTCTTCCTGCGTTTCGGCCTTGGCGCGCAGCTCTGGGCTGTCGGCGAGATCGTCGATCATCGCGCTTTCTGCGCGGTGCGCGCGGCGCCACGAGACGAGTGTCCAGATCAGCCAGATGAGGACGATGACGCCGATGGCGATCAGGCGGTTCAGTGTGGGCCCGAGTGGCTGGACGCCGCCGAGCACCAGTTCGCCGCCGTAGAGCCAGATCACGACGGCGAGCGCGATGACCCAGATAAGGCTGATGAAGCGCCGCCCGATGACGCCTGCATAGCTGTCGACCCAGGACCGGATCGAGGAGTAGATGGAGAGCGGGTTCACGGGCTCACCTCCTCGCTTGCATCGATTGTCTCGATCGCACCGCGACGGCTCATCTCCAGAAGCGCACTCGAAATCCGGGCGCCGGCGCCGAGGACAAGAAGTTCGGTCCTGCGGTTCGCCTCGCGCCCCTCGGGCGTTTCGTTCGTGGCGATGGGTTCGAGATCGGCCTTGCCGATCGTCTCGATCCGGGAGGCCGCAACATAGGGGAGCACGACATCGCGGACGGCGTCGGCCCGGGCGGCGGAGAGGTCGTAGTTCGTACGGAAGAGACCGTTGCCGATGGGCCTGCTGTCCGTATGGCCGTGGATCGTGATGCGAAACTCATCAGCGGCAAGTGCCTGGCCGATCCGCTCGAAGACCGACAGGAACTCGGGCTCGATGGCGGCGCTGCCCGGGGCGAAGCTGCCGCTGTCCGCCACGCGGACGAGCACCGCCTCGCCATCGCGGAAAAGTTGTACGAGGCCCTCGGTGACCTCTGGCTCCAAGAATGCCACGAAGCTGTCGACTGCGCTGGGCAAGGCAGGCTGTGGAGGTGGTGGCGGCTGCGCCACGATGACCGGTTCGGGCTCCGGCGTCTCGACGATTTCGGGCTCCGGCGGCGCCGGTATGAAGAGGCTTGGCGTCTGGGCGGGCGGCAAGGCCGCGATGGTTGCGAGGGTCTCGTCCGACTGACGGTTAAGGCTCGATAGGAGCGTGATGAACCCTATGGCGAGCCCGATGACGAGGAGCCCGGTAAGGCCCCAAAGGAGCCGCTCCGGCCGCAGACCTTGATGGCGCGCCGCCTCCCCTTCCCAATGTGGCGAGAGGTCCCGCTCGAAGCTGCCGAGCTGACTGCGCAGCGTTCGGTATAGGCCATCACGGATTTGCGCGAGTTCGAGGCTCCCGCGGGGCGAGACCCGCGTGCGCCCCTGAAACCCGAGTGAAAGCGCCAGATAGAGCAGCATCAGCACGTCGCGGTTGCCGCCCGGGTTGCGCTGGAAATGCTCCAGAAGCTCGAAGACCTTGTCGCCACCCGTCACGTCGATATGGAAAGTCGAGACAAGGCCTGAGGTCGCCCAATCGCCGCCCCAGGGCGTGTTCCGGATCACATCGTCAAGGGTCGCGCAGACTACGTAATGGGCCGCGCGTGCCTGCTCGGGCACGATCCCTGCGCGCATGAGGGCCGTTTCGTAGGCCGTCACCGCCTGTACCGTGCGATCCCGAAGATCCTCGATATCGACGGGGCTGCGATGGCCGTGCAGACTGTGGGCGAGGCTTAGGAGCGGTGCAGCCTCGGCAACGAGGAGTGGGATTTCGCCGCCAGGAAGACGCGCCGCTTCGAGAAGGGTTTCGACCGGGAGCGTCGCGAGCGCAGCCTCGTTTTCCAGAGGGTGAACGGCAGCCTCATCCGGCCGCGGTTCCACCTTCGGCTCGACCGCGCGCTTGCCACCTGGTGTTGGCAGCACGATGCGCGCGCCGGTTCCGATTGGATCGGTCATCGAACTCATCCGCGGATCCCCCACAGCTCCATCTCGATGCCCGGGAAGGTCTCAGCCAGGTGGATAGCGAGCGTCGCGGACTTGCGTACCTGGCCCCACATCGCGCCGTCGGTCTCGAGCTCGAAGTAGACGGTGCCGGCCGCGTAGGGCAGTTGGCGCGGGGCGACTGGCATTGCGCGCACGTCGACCCCGGGCAGGGCGACGTTCACGAGTTCGGAGATCCGCTCGACAGGTCCGATCTTGATCTGGTTCGGTAGGCGGCGTCGCAGCTCCTCGCCCGCCATATCCGCCCGCACGGCGAGCACGAAATCGGCCTTGTCGCGAAGGGCCGGGTCCGCCAGCGTTGCCACCTTCACACCGTAGCGGCGTTCCTCGAGCGGGATCGGCAGGGCACTCCGGTCGAGCACGGTCGAGAGGCTCTGGCGGAGATCTGCGACGACAGGCTCGAAGCTCGCCTGCAGATCCTCGTGCTTGTAGGCCGGGAACTCCGCCGCAGATCGGTTCGCAGCGGCGAAGGTGGCAAGCTCCCCCGCGAGGGAGACGAGCGTGCGATAAAGCGCTTCGGGATGGACCTGAGCGGCCTGCGCCTGCAGATGGGTCAAAAGCGGACCAGCGCGGTTCAACGCCTGAAGCATCAGGTAGTCGCCCAACTCCGCCGCGCCCCGCATGCTGGGATCGGCAATCCGGCGCGCCACCGCATCCGCGCGATGGCGGACGAGCCCGACGAGTTCGGTGAGCAGTGCGGCAAGCCTCTGTTGTGCGCCCACTGACAAGCAGGGTGCGACGTGTTCTTCATCGAGGACCACGGCGAGATCGGGGCGCACCTCGACGATGCGCGCGAGGGCGATGCGCTCAAAGCCTGCCGTCTCGTCGCTCGAAAGCTTCATGCCGAGACGCAGGCGGCCGACCGAGATGGGCGCGGAGAAAGCGCTGCCTGCATTCGCGTCCTCGGCGTCGAACTCCATCCGCATATGCCGGGCTGCTAGATCCTCACCGTTCTGAGCGAAGCTGGACGCGCCGGGGCGTTGCATCGGTAGGGTCAAGTACACGAGGGCATCGGTCACGCCTTCGCGAAGCTCGATTGGGGCGGGCACGTCGCAGGGGCCAGGCGCTGCGAAGGGTGTGCCATCGGGCAGGATGCCGCTGATCGCGGTGACGGCGAACCGCCCGATCTCGAGCGCGGCTCGATCAATCGTCAACGCTGTCACACCCCAGGGGTAAGGCACCAGCGGGCGCATCGTGTCTTGCACCAGCCGCTCGGTCCATCGGTCGGCTTGCTGAAAGTGTTGGACGCGCAGGAACATCCCCTCGGTCCAAGCGACGCGGTTATCGGTCTTCACGGGCCTTCCTCCCCTTCGCGGCTCGCGGGCTGGACAGCAGTAGATTCGGCGTCGCGCAGGGCCTCGGCAAAGGCGCGCGCGGAGAGGGGTTCGGTCCCGGGCGGATCGCTGTCGTTCGAGCGCTCGCCGCCTTGCCAGGCACTCCGATAGTCCTGCCAACAGGCGGCCTCGCGAGACTTTAAGAGACCCCGCTTGCCGCGTGCATCGAGCCGTGTCTCAACAGCCGCCGGGTCGAGCGCGTCGCGGGCACTGCCGATGAAGCGTTCGAGCGCGGTGTCGACCGCGCGCTGATGCGCAGTGAGCGCCTCGAACCGCGCCACGAGCCGACCCTCGGCGCCGGGACCGGCGAGAAGGGCGCCCACATCCGCCTCCGGCTGGGCGCTGAGTTCGACGGGCTGAAGCGTGAGGTCGTAATCGACGAACAGCGCCCGCGCCTCCGCCTCGGCCCGGGCAAGGCCGCTCGCTGCAACCCGCAGAAGCCGGCCCGCGAGTTCCATAAGGGCTGCCGGATCCTCGATCTCGGCTTCTTCCGGAAGACCGGCGCCCGAACGAAACGCGTTGAGGAGGCTGTCGTCGGCTTGGGGTGGCGGCGCATGGTGCGCCTGTTCCTTGGCGAGCCGCACCGCGCCGTCGCTCGCAGGCGTTTGGGTCAACCGGCTCACGCGCTCGCTGTTGGCGTTCCAATCCTCCGGCAGCGCGGGTCGGGTGCCGACTGTGCAGCGCGGTGCCGTCAGGGCCTCCGCCCGCGCCGTGCTGGATGAGCGACCGAGCCCTGCGATCCAGTTCTCGCCCGCCCTTCCAGGGAGCGCGCCGATCGCGCTTTCACCCCGTGGTGCGACGTCCGATAGGATCGAGGTGATCGTTGGAGCGGCACTCTCGCGCGACTGCAACAGTGGCGACAAACGTTCGGCCTGATGGACGACTTCGGCCCTCAACGCATGGCCCGCCACATCGAGGCGCGCACCATGACCGAGCTGCACAGGGCTGCCGGGCGTAACGGGATGACCCTCCACGGTCACCGCGCCCTCCGACACGAAAAAGAAGCCGCTGGAGTCCGCCCGCAGCCAGATCGCCCCATCGCCATCCTCGATCGGCAAGCGCCATGCAGCGTCTGGAAGGGTGCCGACGCAGAACTCGGAATCGGGTCCGATCTCGCGGCGAGCGCCCTTCTGCGGGCCAGTCGTCATTTCGAGTGTCAGCCGCATGTCACCCTCCTCACGCGCTGCCCTGAACGCTGCCCTGAACGCTGCCCTGAACGATGGCCTCGTCGCTGTCCCGCTCGGCCGGGAGTGCTCGCGCCCAAGCGTTCCAGCCGAGCCGCACGCCGGGACCGCCTCCGGCGATCTGGGTCTCCGGCACGTCGCGCCGGTCGAGGACCACCTGCACGTCGAAATCGAGCGCCGGGCCGAGATAGAGCCGGGCGAGTTCGCGCAGGCGCTCCATCCGCGGGCGGCCGGGTTCGAGCGACAGGAACTCGCGATAGCGCACGGGGCCGATGACGATGCGCAGCCCGCTCGCCCGGTCGAGATACCGCGCGCCTGCCATCGTGTTCTGGCCGAGGACCGCGCCCTCGCCACGCATCGCCGTCTGCTCGTCTTGGGGAACGGTGATCCAGCGGGGTCGGAACTGCTCGATCCGAACCGCGAGCCCAAACTCCGCGCTGAGGAGGAGGCGCAACCCTTCGGCTGAGCGACGCCGGCTGGCCAGGAGACCCGCATAGCGCAGCAGCCCATCTTCGCCGACGGGTGAGCGCGCCGCGAGCTCGTCCGTGCCAAAACCGATGAGCGACAGCAGCGCGTGGCGGATCGTGTTGCCGTCGGCCGGTCGCCACTGCAGGAGTGCCGGCAGATGATACTTCTCCGCCGCTGCGAGGAAGAGCGTCGTGAGCCGGGTGGCGAAGACGTCGAGAAACGCTCCGAGCGAGCGTGACCGCCGGCGCGTCGCGGCAGCCGCGATCTCGGTATAGCCGATCGGCAGGGGCGACAGCGGCCCGACGAGCCCGACAAGGCTCGCGCTGACGACAACGCTGGTCTCGCCCAGCCGCACCGCATGGACTGGCGTCTCGACGAATGCGGTAGTCGGTGGCGTCTCGATCTCGAATGCGAGGCCGAGGCGACGGGCTTCCTCCTCGGCGATGCGCAGCGCCGTGAGCGGTTCGAACCGCGCAGGTGTCGCGATCAGCGCCTCGAACGCAGGAGAGAGCGCTGGCTGTGCCGCTTCCAGCGCTTGTGCGGGTTGCATCGTCATAGGAGCGGCTCCTGCCCGGCGCGAGGGGCGAAGCGCGCGACGGGTTCGGCAAGCCCTTTGTGGCGCAGGGTGAGCCGGGTGAAGCTGTTTACGGTGGTGTAGGCACCGAAGAAGCGGTCGAGCACCGAGGCGAAGAGCCAAGCCTGCCCTCCTTCGATGCGGTCTTCATCGAGGGTCAGAACGATCTCGGTGCCGCGCACCATCGTCTCGCCAAGACGGGCGACGGCGGGCGCGGATCGGACGTCGTGGATCGCGTCGATCATTCGCCGCGTCTCGGGCGCTGCGACATTGTCGTAGAGGCGGAGAATGCTGCGCAGCGATGCGACACCGTCATCGACGATGGAGAGGTGGTTGAGCGAGAGATGCGACAAGAGCCGCCAGGCCCGGTCATCCGGATCGCCACGGCGGCGGATCGGCGTGGGCGGCATCAGGCAGGTGACCGTGTCGACCAGATCCGCGCCTTGAGACAGCGTGAGATAGGGTTGACCGCCGCCAAAGGGCAGCCGGCCCGGCAGATCGCCGTTGGTCGCCAGGATCTCGATGCTGGCGACCGTATCGGGCACGCTTTGAGGACGGTCGCGCTCATCCACGAAGGCGATCGACACGGTTCCGGGCAAACCCTCCGGGCCTTCGGCATGACGTTCGAGCTGCCAGTAGACATCGCCTTCGCTTCGGTCGGTTAGGCGGTGAAAAAATGCGCGGCTTTCCTGCGTTTCGCCCCGGCCGTCGATGAGCGTGACTGCACGAACCGAATGCACCTCGTTGGTGCGCGGCCGGCGGGCATCGGCCAACAGCGGATAGACCGTGCGCGTGCCGTCGAGCGGGACGGGCTCGGCCCGAGCTTCGAACAGGTTCACGATAGGGGTGCAGTTTAGGAGGAGCTGTTCGCGCCCGATACCGCGTTCGAGGGACCCGGGTGCGCGGTCGAGGTAGAAGTAGAGGTCGAGCCTGTCTTCGGCCGCGAAGGCCCCCAGCTCGATCTCGAAGAACTGAAACTTCTCCGGCAGGCCGAAGAACTCGGTCAGGGTGCGATAACCGGTGAAGCTGTTGGGCTGATAGGGGATCAGCGCTTCGTCATCGCAAAAGCCGAGGGGGCGGAGGGCGCCGCGGGCAAGGCGTTGTGGTGCATCGTCAGCCGAGTGCCGTGCGATTGCGACCGCAAGCGTGTGGTTGTGCAAAAGCGCTTGGAAGGCGGCTGCCTGACTTTGGGGGGCGCGGATGTAAAAGCGCAGCCTCTCGGCGCCCAGTGTGTCGATCCGCTGCCGCCCAGTCGGCTCAAGCGTGATGCGCACGGCGCCGGCCGCGTTGACGCCCGGCAGCGCCGGCGCCTCGATCGGTTGCGCCATAAGCTGCACACCCGACACGCGGAGTGGGAGGAGCGGCACCGCTTGCGTGGTGCGAAAGCGGCAGACATCGCCGCCCACCGGCTCGGCCGCAAGCTCGGTATGGCGCGGTAGGATTTGCTGGCTGTCGACCGCCTCCGAAGGCTCCAGCGCGACAACCGACATCGCGGGAAACGGGGCGAGGTAGTGGGGGTAGAGCGTCTCGAGAAGGCTATCCGTCAGCTCCGGCAAACTGTCGTCAAGCTTCTGGCGAACGCGGGCGGCGGTGAAGGCGAAGCTTTGGATCAACCGCTCCACATGCGGATCGTCCGTCGTGTCACGGGCTAGGCGAAGGCGGCCCGCGATCTTTGGGTAAGCCTCGGCGAACCGGGTCGCACGATGGCGAAGCGCCAGCAGCTCTTCGTTGAAGAAGGCGTAGAAGCGGTCAGCCATCGCCACCGTCCTGCACCGTGAAGCGCTGCGTCGTGGGATCGAGTTGGGTCTGGAAGACGAGGGCCGGCAGACCGGGCTGTGGTGTGAAACGCGCGCTGATGCGGAGGCGGAGAATGCGCTGCGCCTGATCGCGGGAGGGCAGCACCGTGACCGCCAAACCCTCGAGCCTGGGCTCAAAGCGGGCGATGCGTTGCTCGAGCGCACGGGCCAGCGCCTCTCGCTCCGCCCTTGTGGCGAGGCCTGGGGTGAAGAACTCATCGATCCCGAATGTGCCGATGCTTTCTGTCAGGGCGGTGAGTGCGGGCGGCGGCGTATGCGGCGGGCAGCGGGTGTTCAGGAGGAGTTCGAGATCCCGGCGCAAAGCCTCGCGCATGGCGGTCATCTCGGCGCGCCG
This sequence comes from Pseudomonadota bacterium, assembly GCA_039178805.1. Classification (GTDB taxonomy): domain Bacteria; phylum Pseudomonadota; class Alphaproteobacteria; order Rhodobacterales; family Rhodobacteraceae; genus Thermohalobaculum. The sequence goes on from JBCDFC010000024.1 coordinate 12,063, forward strand.
GTCGATGGCGGGATCGCGCGTCTGCGATGGATCCTCGTCGATCAAGCGGTCGAGCACTGAAGCGCGCAGTGGCCGCTCGCTTAGCCGGTAGCGTTCGAGCGGGTTAGCCATGCGTGCCGGCTCCAGTGTCCGCTGGCGGTGCGAAAGTGATGGTCTGCGCCTCCATCACGGGCTCCATCGCGTCGCCGGCGAGATAGGCGCGCTGGCCGGAGCCCGTCGTCAGGCCGCCCGGTGCTTCGTGCCAGTCCGTGACGCGGGCGAGCCGCTCGGCCTCATTTCCAGCGCCAGGATAGACTGCCGGAACCAAGACATCCGCCGATGCGCCATCGGCGAGGCTGATCCTTGCTCGCCGCCAGGCGAGCTCGCGAATGCGCCGCGGTGGTTCGAAGGTGATCGAGGTTACGAGGGCGAGGTCGATCCAGAGATAGTCGCCGCCGCTGCTGATCGCCTCGACCGCATGTCCGAAACGGTCATCGAGATCGCGAATGTCTTCGGCCGCCCGTCCGTTCCATGTGCCCGCCCGTTCCGCACGCGCCGCCTCCAGCGTCTCCAGGGCCGCGGCCGCTGCAGCACCATCCCGCGCCATCAACGCCAGGCCGAGTTTCAGCGCTGCCTCGTCAGAGGCCGTCGGTCCTTGCGGGAAGCTCGGCATCGCTCCTTCGGCGAACCATTTCTCGCGGGCGAAGATCCCCCGAAGCTGGGTACGGAGAAGCCCGATGCCCACCGCATCCTCCGGCACAAGATCGGCCGCCAACGCCAATTGGGCATCCGCGCGGTCGAGCTTGCCGTTCAGAACCGCGAGATCCGCGAGCAACAGCCGAGCGCGCGCGTCGCCGGGCACGGCCTTCACTCTCGCGATCGCCGCGGCTTCCGCCTCATCGAGAGCGTCGCGCGACAGAAGCTCTGCGTACTGCGCGTCGAGCGGGGCATGTTGCTGGGCATGTTGTTGGGCTTCGGCGGTCATCCGGCGTTCCTCATGGTCTCAGCCGCCTCCGCAACGAGCTGAAAGCTGGTCGACACGTGGTCGAGCTGGAAATGCGGCTGCAGGTGGATGGTACAGGCATAGACGCCGGCGCGCCCCGGCACCGCGCGCACGCTCACCCCGGCGCTGCGGAGCGGATAGCGCGCGCGAAGGTCGAGCTCCGCGTCCTCGTTGCCGAGACAGTATTGTGAGAGCCAATCATCGAGCTTGCGCTGAAGCATCGCTTCGTCGGCGATGCTGCCGACCTCGTCGCGCATTATCACCCGCAAGTAATGCGCAAATCGTGAGGCGCAGAGCACATACTGCAGCATCGCGCCGAGCCGGGCGTTCTGCTCCGCTGTCGGGCTGTCGAACTTCGGCGGTCGGTGGAGCGATGGATTGGTGTTGAAGACCGGCGTCGATGAGAGATGGATCGCGACGAGCGGGATCACGCCGTGATCCGCCATCTGCTGCTCCTGTGCCGGCGTCAGTCTCACTTCGAGCGGCGGTTGCGCGGAGAGGCCATGGCGGTCGGTGCGGAAATCATGCGGCGCAAAGCTGTCGACGGCACCGCCATCCGGTGCGTCCTGTCGCGCGCCGCGGATCTCTGCGAACCAACCGCTTTCGCGAAAGGCCGCGATGACCACCGCTCCAAAGGCGAAGGCGCCATTGCCCCAGAGTGGACGGCCCCTTGGCTCTGCGTAGACGAACCCGTCCGCACGTGTCCTGTCGCCGGCCGCATGGGCCGGGCGCAGCAGGACGCGCGGCGCGACGAGGCCTATGAAGCGCGTGTCTTCCTGAGCTCTGAGCGCCTGCCACCGCTGCAGTTCGAGTGTTCGGGTGGCCGTATCGAGATCGCTGAGGCCCGACAGCTCATCAAACCCTTCGAGATCGAAGGCGTCCGGCGCCGACGCCATCACGAACGGGCAGAAGCACGAAGCCGCGACCGAGGCTAGCCGACGCAGCACCTCCACCTGATCGCCACGGTCGCGATCCGCCCGGTGGCTCACAGCATAGTCGCCCAGGATCAGCCCGAATGGCTGACCGCCCGGGCTTCCGAACTCCTCCTCATGGACAAGACGGAAGAGGGTGCTCCTGTCGAAGTCCGCCGCCCGCTCGAGGTCTCGCGACACCGTTCTCCAGTCGACATCGAGGATCCGGACCACGACGTCTCGCGCACCGGTGGAGGCTTCTAGCAACGACTCAAGCCCACGCCACCGGGCCTCCATTGCCTGGAAGGCGGGCGCGTGGATGATGGCACTGACCTGTTCGGCCAGCGCCTCATCGAGCCGGGCGATCAATCTGTCGACGCGCGCAGCGAAGGCCCGGCGCCGCGCGCCGTCCTCAACCGTTTCGTCAATCAGCGCCCCCGCATATGCCGGAGCAGCCGCGATCACGTCACGACTTCTCCGGGATCCGAGCCACCATGCGGAGCGAGGTGGTCAGCTCCTCCATCTGCAGCCACGGCCGCATCCATGCGACGGCGTTGTAGCTACCGGGCTTGCCGGGGATCTCCTCAACCTTCACGCGGGCATCGCGTAGCGGATACTTGGCCCGCATCTCGGGTCCCGCATCGTCGTTAGAGTTAACGTAGTTGTTGATCCAGCGGTTCAGCCAGGCCTCGCAATCCTCGGCCTCCATGAACGAACCGATTTTGTCCCGCCCGATGACCTTCAGGTAATGCGCGAAACGCGCGGTCGCCATGATGTAGGGCAGGCGGGCCGAGATCGCGGCATTCGCCGTTGCCTCAGGCCGGTCGAACTTCGTCGGTTTGTGCGCCGTCTGCGCGCCGAAGAACACGGCATAGTCGGTGTTCTTGTAGTGGCAGAGCGGCAGGAAGCCGAGATTGCCAAGCTCCGCATCGCGCCGGTCGGTGATGCCGATCTCGGTCGGGCATTTGACGTCGATATCGCCCTCATCGGTCGAGAACAGGTGCATCGGCAGCTCGGTCACCTTGCCGCCGTTCTCAGCTCCGCGGATGCGCGTGCACCAGCCGGTATCGATGAAGCTGTCCGTCAGGCGCGCCCCAAGGACATAGGCCGCGTTCATCCAGCAGTAGTTTTCATGCGGGATGCGATCGCCCTCGAACGCGGTCGCCTCATCGTAGTCGAAGGCGTCGATCGTGCGCGTTCTCGGTCCGTAAGGCACGCGCGCAAGCGCCCGGGGCATGGCGAGCGTCACAAAGCGCGAATCATCGCTTTCGCGGAATGCGCGCCACTTGGCGTATTCGGTGGTCTCGAAGATCTTTGCCAGATCGCGGGGCTTCGCGAGTTCCGTGTAATCTTCGAACCCGAAGAGGCGGGGGCTGGCAGCCGTGATGAACGGCGCGAAGGCCGCGGCTGCGACCGAGCTGATGTTCTGCAGCAGCTCGACGTCCTCGAACGTGTTCTCGAACTCGAAATCGCCGATCATCGCGCCGACAGGTTCGCCGCCAGGCGTGCCGAACTCGCTTTCATAGACCGACTTGAAGAGGCGGGACTGGTCGAACTCGACCGCTTTGCCGAGATCCTTCGCGATTTCCCGCTTGGAGGCGTTCAACACGCGAACCTTGAGGTTCGTCGTGCTGGTCGAGTTCTTCACCAGATAGTGGAGACCACGCCAGCTGCCTTCGAGCTTCACGAACTCAGCCGACTGCATCACAGCGGCGAGTTGTTCCGAGATCTTGGCGTCGATGGCCTCGATCGCCTTGGTCAGCGTTACCGTGAGATTCCGCTCATAGGTGACCGAGCCTTCGAGGGCCGCATCCGTCAGCGCGCGCAGAAGTTCGGTCGCGCGATCGGGCTCGGTCTGACGGGTCGCGCCGATGACCTGATCCAACAGGCTGCCATCGGCGAGCGGAGCAGTGGTTGGCTGAAGCTCTTGCTGCGTGCTCATTGCGCACCCTCCTTCGCCTGATCGGTCTTGGACTTGAGTTCGTCGACAAGCTCGCGCAGCGCGTCGTTGTCCTGCAGGACGCGCTCAAGCAGCGTCTCGAGCTTCTCGGAGCGGTCGGCTTTGCTGAGCAAGTCGCGGAGCTGATTGCGGCTCTCAAGCAGCGTTTTCAGCGCCGGCACCTGCTCAACGATGGCGGCGGGCTCGAAATCATCGAGGCTCGAGAACTTCAGGTCGACACGAAGATCGCTCTCGTCGTCGCTGAGTGTGTTCGGCACGCGCATCTGCAGGCCGGGCGTCATGCGCCGCATGACTTCATCGAAATTGTCGATATCGATCTGCACGAATTTGCGCTCGCCGAAGGGCTTCAGTTCCTCAGTCGGATTTCCCGAGAAGTCCCCCAGCACGCCGACGACGAATGGCAGCTCCTTCTCGACCAGCGCTCCCTCCGTCTCCACCTCATATTTGATGTGGACACGCGGCTTGCGCACCTTCTCCAGCTTGTTGTGAACACTAACCATGATCTCTCCTCGCAAGAGTTGATTGGTGCGACAGTCGGCTCACACGTCGCATGAGTAGGGAACACACGCTGGGGTTGGCGACCGCTAAAGTTGTTCTGCGCCACCGTACACAACCATAACGCGACAGTTTCGTGACACGCAGCCACCTGCTGCACACCGTCTCGCATCGCGGAACTATTTCTCGTTTTTTGGCGGCTCGATGCCGGCCTTGGTCATCACCGACAGCCGCATGCCCTCATCGGGGACGAGCTCGGCAAGCAGCGACATGAAATCCATCTGGCCGCGGCGGACGAGCGTTTCGATCGCATCGCTTGTCGGTGAGTGCGGCTCGGTACGGCGAAAGAAGGCAGCGATCTCGAGTAGCTGCCGAAACGCCTCGTCGCGCGACCTGATCGGTTCAGGCGCAGCGTGTCGCACCGTTTGTTCCGCAGCCTCACTTACCGCGATCGTGCCTTCATTGTGCGTCTCATCCGAAACAGCCGCAGGCGCATCGCTAAGACCCGACCAATGGCGCACGGCTGCGGCGGCCTCACCCAGAACATCCTTGAGGCGCGCAAGAGGTGGCGCATCGGCACCGAACATTTCGGTCAGTTGCGCGTCGAGTGCCGCCGCCGACGCGATGCAAGCGTCGATCTCGGCCAGACGGATCGCCATCGCTCTCCGGTCTGCCGCTGCCAGTGCCGCCTGCGTGGCCGTGGCGCCACTGCCATGCTCCAGTTCCCACAGACTGTGCTCGCCATAAGCCGCCTCCGGCAGGAGGGGCAGCAAGCGTATGGGCTGGATCAGGGTCCCTTCGCCCCCGACGCCGCTGAGCGCCCCTATCGGTGCGAAGCGCTCGCAATCGGTCTCACTTTCGAGCCCATGCATCGCCGTACCGTATTCAGCGACGAGCGTCTGCATCAGCGACAGGGCAGATCTTGCACCTGCGAAGCCGGAAATCCGAGTCTCCGACTCGGTTAACCACACGAGAACCTCAATGTCCTTGGCGTGATCGGTCAGAATTTCGCGGGCGAGTGCGCTCACTTCCTGCCACTCCGGGCACAGTGCGACACGCTCCCCCGGATCCTCTGCCTGCTGGCGCCGCCGCTCGGCCGTCCGGGCCAGGGATCGCGCGTCGCGCAACCGCCGGTAGAGTGTTACACTTGAAGCAGTTACGCGTGGATCTTCACCCACGGCAGAATTGCCCGGTATTGCCGCCTGCAGCACATCGAAGAGAGCGCCACACGTAAAGTTTTGCGACACATTCATCTCGAACTCCCTGTCCCACATCGAGATTTTATCGGGTTGACGCCCGGAAAGCAATGTAGCATAAGCCGATCACCGCGTATCAGGGAGCATCGATAGCGGTGGAGTGGTGATCTAGTCGTCAGTTTTATTGACTGAGTCAAGCATCAACGCGGGAATATTGGCCGATGACAGTCATCGACCTTCATCTCTTGGTGAAAAGTTTCGATTCGCGCCTCGCTTCTTCGTTGGAGCGGGCTGCGGGCCTCGCGGTGTCTTACGCACACGTCATGGTTGAGCTCGAGCACTGGGCCCGAGCCTGGTTGGAAAACGGCGAGTTGACTGCTCTGCTTACGAACGCGGGCGTCGATGTTGCCGCTCTACGATCAGAATCTGAGGCGGCTCTGGGCGAGATGCCACGCACTGCAGAGGGCCCGCCGACGCTGTCGCAACCGCTGATCGGGCTGGCTCGAGAGGCATGGTGCGCTGCGTCACTGCGCTTCGGGCATGCGCGGATTGCACCAGAAGTACTGTTCTTGACACTCGGCGGAGACACGGACTTCCGCGCGAGACTGCGGGGCAACATGCCGAGCCTTCTGCGGCTGAGGTTGGGTGCCCTCGAGGAGCGCGCGACAACCGCTGCTGCGTCGACCGCGCCGAACACACCGGATGAAGGGTCAAGCGTCGCGCCACCGCCATCGGGAGAGGACTTCCTTTCCAAATTCGCAACGGATCTGACCGAGGAGGCGCGCGCTGGGCGGATCGATCCGGTGATCGGACGGGATCATGAACTGCGCCAGGTCGTCGACGTGCTTATCAGCCGCCGACAGAACAATCCGATCCTGGTTGGAGAGGCGGGCGTCGGCAAAACGGCGATCGTCGAGGCGTTCGCGCTCGCCGTCGTCGAGGGCAGTCTACCGAAGGCGCTCCATGGCGTCCGGGTGATGGCGCTCGATCTTAGCCTTCTGCAGGCCGGCGCGTCGGTGAAGGGCGAATTCGAGCGGCGGCTAAAAGGTCTGGTCGATCAGGTCCGGCGCTCGCCCGAGCCGATCATCCTGTTCGTCGACGAGGCGCACACCATGATCGGCGCCGGGAATCAGGCGGGCGGCGGGGATGCCGCCAACATCCTGAAACCAGCGCTTGCACGAGGGGAACTGCGAACCATCGCGGCGACGACCTGGCGCGAGTACAAGAAGCATATCGAGAAGGACCCAGCGCTTACCCGCCGCTTCCAAACCGTGAAGGTGGCGGAGCCTGATATCGAGACGGCGGTGCGGATGCTCCGTCATCTGGCGCCCAAGTTCGCGGGTCATCATGGTGTGCGCATCCGCGACGCGGCCCTCCGCGCGGCGGTGGAGCTGAGCGCCCGCTACATCGCCGACCGTCAATTGCCCGACAAAGCGGTGAGCGTGCTCGACACCGCTTGCGCCTCGATCGCGATCAGCCGGCAAAGTGCGCCCGCAGCGCTCGCCGATGTGACGCGCGAAGTCGAAGTGATCGAAGCGGAGATCTCAGCACTTGGGAGCGAGCCCGCTACACCCGACACGCCCACGAGGCTACGGGAACTGCGCGCCGACCTCGCTTCTGCTCGCTCCGAGACGGCCGCGCTCGAGACAAGGCTTGCTGCCGAGCGTGAATTGGTCGAGGTCGCCGACACCGTCGAAACCGAGCTCGGCGGTGAGAGCGATGCGGAGGCGCGCCGCCGCCTCACCATGGCGGAGCGCAAGCTGAAGCGGCTGCAGGGGGAGAGCCCGCTCGTCCACCGCGTTGTGGATGGAGCGACCGTCGCCGCCGTGATCGGCCGGATGACCGGCATTCCTCAGGGCCGTCTGCAGCGGGGCCATGCGGATGCAGTCGCGACGCTGGAGGAGCGTTTGGCGGCCCGTGTGATCGGCCAAGCCCCTGCCATTGCGCGGCTTTCCGAGGCGATGCGCACAGCCGCAACCGGCCTTGGCGATCCGCGACGGCCCGCAGGCGTCTTCCTGATGGTGGGCACCTCGGGCGTCGGCAAGACCGAGACAGCGCTCGCCCTCTCCGACGCGCTCTATGGCGGTGCACAGGGCCTCACGATCATCAACATGTCGGAGTTCAAGGAGGAGCATAAGGTCGCGACCCTCATGGGCTCGCCACCCGGCTATATCGGCTATGGCGAGGGCGGCGTGCTGACCGAAGCGGTGCGCCGGCGACCCTATGGCGCGGTCCTGCTCGATGAGATCGACAAGGCCCATCCCGGCGTCCAGGACGTCTTCTATCAGCTTTTCGACAAGGGCTCGCTGCGCGATGGCGAGGGGGTCGATGTCGATTTCCGGAACACGACGATCCTTCTGACGGCAAATACGGGCACCGAGACGCTCTCGAAGCTGATGCAGGACCCGGAGACGATGCCGGAGGGCACCGCGCTCGTGGATGCGTTGATGCCCGAGCTTCTCGGCACCTTCCGCCCGGCTTTCCTTGGCCGTGTGACGGTGCTGCCTTTCCTGCCGCTCGATGCGGAGACGCTGGCGCGCATCCTGGATCTGCAGATCGCGCGCATCGCCGAGCGTATCTCCGACACCTACGGTGCCCGGCTCGATGTCGCGCAAGGGGCCTATGCGGCGCTCCTCGACAATGCTGCGGCCGGGCACACCGGCGCCCGCGCCATCGAGGCAATGCTGTCGCGCGAAGTGCTGCCGCGACTGGCTGAGTTCTTCCTTCCCGTGCTTGGGGGCGGGCGCATGCCGCGCGCCGTCCTGCTCGACCGTGACGAGACCGGCCGCTTTGCCGTCTCCGCCGTCGGGCCACGGCAGCGGAAAGCGAATTGAGGCGGAGGGTGGGGTCGCACCACAGGCTGTCTCGATAGCGGAGCGCCCGGTCTGGGCGGGCGCCTCGCAAATTCCCACTAAGTTCAGGAGAGCTGGAATGCCGATCTACATGGAAATCGAGGGTATCAAGGGCGACGCTACGCATGAGACCCACAAGAACTGGATGGATATCGAGTCGCTCCACTGGAATGTCTCGCGCAACATGAACACCTCGGCCGGCTCCTCTGCCAACCGCGAGGCTTCGGAGCCGACGGTGAGCGAAGTGGTGCTGACGAAAGTCACCGATTCCTCGTCGACGAAGCTGTTCGCCGAGGCCTGCGCTGGGCGGACGGGTAAGCTGACGACGATCCATCTCGTCACCACCGGCAATCCTGGCGACACCTATGTCGAGTACAAGCTGACGAACACGCTCGTGGCCAACTACTCGGTCGATACGACCGGTGATCGCCCCGTTGAGACGATCCGCCTGAACTTCACCAAGATGGAAGTGAAGTACATCCCGCACGACGAGAATCACGCGCCGCTCTCGCCGATGATTGCCTCGTACGACCTTTCGACGACCCGCGCTGCCTGATCGGCCCGCTTGCGATGATGGCCCCGGCGGGCGGTGTGCCTGGCGGGGCGTGGTGATCAACGGGAGCGGCGGAAATGGGTGAGCAGAGGCCTGTGCGTACGGTGCGCCTGCCGGCAGGCGCAACGGACGACCGCATCACGCGTCGGCGTTGGGACGAGTTTCAGCGCAACCGGCGCCTGGCGGGAGATCGCGGCAGCTGGACTGATGGCGGGCATTGGATGGGCGGCGGTCCCGAGCCGAATGCCTTTGACAAGCTCGAATACGAGACGCGCCACTCGCTGCAACTGACCTGGCCTACCGATGATTGCGTACAGAAATTCCGCGATCAAAGCGCGGAGATCGCGGAACGTATGGGCTATGGCGTCGGCGTTCTGGCCGCCCTTCTCACGCGCGGTCGGAGTTGGCGCACCGGTCTCGGCGCCGGTCTCATCGGGTCGTGGCTCTTGAATCAGACCGGCGGCATTCGCGTGCATCGCGGTTGGACCTATGAGGTCACGAGCACCGTTGGGGTCGCGCTCCACGCCCATCCCTGGTCGCGTCATGCCGACGGTATGACGGTCAGCCGGGTCGAGACCCTTCGCGATCACGAGAACCGCCTGATCGACCGCAAAGAGTTCACAGGCTCGCGTGCGTTCGGCGGGCTCTCGGACCAGATGCTATTCGAAGTCTTCCACACCATCAGTGGGACGCGCAGCGGCGGGCGGACCCGGATCTCGTGCCCCGATGCCTCGGTTCTCATCATGGGGAACTGAGCGTGGAGGAAGAAGGCATCGAGATCATCCTCACGCCGGCGCAGCTTGCCGCGGTGATCGAGGACGAGACGCTGAGGGAGGATGGCACCCTCGGCAATCGAATGATAGGTCTCCTGCGGATCGTTGGATGTGGCTTTGGCGCTGTGGGCGGGTCTGCGATGATCGCAGCACCCGAGCCTACGATGCTGTCGGCGGCGGGCGGTTGGGTGCTCGTCACCGCCTCCGCCGACCAGTGCGCGACCGGGGGAAGGCAGGTCTGGACCGGGCTGAACGAGCGCTCGATGCTGGATCGCGGCGTCTCGTCCGTTGCGCGGGGGCTTGGCGCGAACGAGCGGACGGCACGCACCGTCGGCCTCGTCGCAGAGATCATGGTGCCGATCGGGGCCGCATCGCTGGCCAATGCCAGCCGGGCGAGCGCGATCGTTTCGGGTCGTATTCGCCTTGTTCAGCATGAGGCGACCTCGACGGCGCGGGGCGCAACCGGCGGGCACACGATCCTGCGCCATGTCGGTCAGTCCGAAGCCCAGATGCGCGCGAGGATCGCTGCTACGGCGGGGGCGCGTCGTCCGCCCGACTACATCAGCTCGTTCACCAATCTCGCCAGCGCCGAGCGTTTCGTCTCTCGCGCGCTACGGATGAAAAAGGCGGAGATCCTGGCTTGGGCGCAGTCAGGCTCCCGCGCGAACTTCGTGCGGACGGTGCAGATGAACCGCGTGACAGGCACGGGCATCGAGCGTGCGACCGGCAACCTGATCGAAATGCGGTCGGTCCGTTTCGTGCTGAGGAAAGAGACGTACAATGGGATGCCTTACTACGTCCTGACATCGTTCCCGAGGCCCTGAATGACGGCGTTCCTGTATGAAGAGGCGGAGCAGAAGTATCCGCATCTCCACACGCTGATCGGCGGCTACATGCATCAAGACATGGATCTGCACTATGAGACCTGTGCAGAAGCTGTCGCCGCTTTCGCGCAAGAGGCGCTGCCCGAGGAACGCGGTGGGCTCAAGAATGACATCGCGCGCATTGTGCGCGAACACAATCAAGAGCCCGACGCGTTTCACAAGTATTTCGGCGCCGATATCGACTTCGCGACGTGCTCGTTCACCTTCGAGCAGTTCGTGGAGATGGTGCTGCGGGTCGTCGACGATCCGGCGGCAGCCAAGCACTACGACTTCTGATCGAGCCAACGGCGGAGACGACGCGCGATGAATATCGAGACCGCCGGCTACATCCAAGCCGAACGCATCCTCCGCGTAGGCTCGCCATTGGGCGAGGATATTCTGCTCCCTGAACGCGTGGAGATCCGCGAAGAGATCGGAGCGTTCTTTGAGATCGTCGTGAATGTCCGGTCCAAGCAGCTCGACATCGCGCCGCACGACATCGTCGGCAAGCATGTCGATGTGAGCCTCGAGCTCGGCGAGGGTTTGCGCCGGCCATGGCACGCACTCTGCACCGATCTTCGCCGTGGCCCCCGCATCACCCGCGCACTCCATGCCTATCAGCTCACGCTGCGGCCGGAGTGGTGGCTCCTCACCCAGCACAGCGATTGTCGGATCTGGATGGACAAGGACGTGCTTGAGATCGCGCGGATCCTCGCCTCCGAACACGGCATCACCGCGCCGATCACCGCAGGGGTCATCGCCCCGCCGCCACCGCAGCACTACTCGGTGCAGTGGAACGAGACGGACTGGGACTTCCTCGCCCGCCGGATGGAAGAGGACGGCCTCTTCTTCTGGTTTGAGCATGAGGAGGGCCAGCATGTCATGCACGTCGCCGACCATCCCTCGGGCTATACCGAGGGGGAGGAGACGGATGTGCGCCTTGCCCTCGGCTCGGCCGACCGTAACCGCATCAATGGCTTCGAGCGGCACTACCGCTACACACCGGGCAAGCGGGCGGGGCGCGACTGGAACTTCGAGACGCCGACAATCGTTCCGGGCGGCGACAGCCCTTCGCTCGTAAGCTTGCCGCGAAACGGTGGGCATGAGCTCTACGAGTTCCCGGCCCGCGCGCTCGACGATGCTGCGGTTACGCGCATGGAGAAGCTGCGCATGCAGGCGACGGAGCACGGCCACGAGTTGGTCGACGGCCGGTCGGATCTGCGCACCTTAGCGCCGGGGCGGCTGTTCAAGCCGTACAATGTCGCCAACTCCGATGATGTCTACGAGATGCACGTCACGCGCGGCATCGTGCACCGCATCGTCGACCGCTCCTACGAGACGGCGCCGGACGAGCCGGAATACGCGAACGAGTTCCTCGCCATGCCGTCACGCGTACCCGCAACGCCCCACCGCGAAACTCACCGTCCGCGGATCGAGGGTGCTCAGGTCGCTATCGTCGCAGGGCCGGAGGGCGAGGAGATCCATCCCAACGGACACGGATGCATCAAGGTTTGGTTCCCCTGGGACCGCCGGGCTGTGAAGGACGGATCGGATACCTGCTGGATCCGCGTGATGCAGAACTGGGCCGGCACCGGATGGGGCGGCCAAGTCATCCCGCGCATCGGGATGGAGGTGATGGTCAATTTCCTCGAGGGCGATCCGGACCGACCGATCGTGACGGGCGTCGTGCCGAACCCCCGCCAGAAGGTCCCCTACGCCCTGCCGGAGCACAAAACGAAGAGCGTGTTCCGGTCGGACACCCACAAGGGTCAGGGACGCAACGAGTTCACCTTCGAGGACGAGGCTGGGCAGGAGAACATGTATTTCCATGCTCAGAAAGATCAGACGACGCGCGTCCTCAACGACCGTACAAAACGGGTGGACCGGCACGAGGTCTCGGCCGTCGGGCAGAACCGCACGGTCGAAGTGGGCGCGAACCAAAAGCACGAGATCGGCGGCTCGATGAACCTTGTCGTCGGTGGGACGGGACCGCTCGCCATCGCGCTCACCGGGGCTGTCAACGGGCTCGCGGGGCATACGGCAAGCCTCGTCAAACAGGCAGGCGATGTTGCGGGCGGGGTAGGCGGTATCGGCATCGGCGCGTTCGCCAGCACGCTCGCCTCCTCCGCCCTCGGCTTCTTCGGCATGGGCGGGTTGTTTAGCCGCAATGGCGTCGTCAATGGCGGCGACCCGAGCGTCGATGCCGGCCGCGCCCTCGGCGACAGCGGCAGCGGCGTGGGCGAGGCGGCCTCGGGCCTCTTCCCCCTCCCAGGCATCATGAACACCGTCGTCGGTGCCTTCAAATCAGACACCATTGGTGTTGCAGGCGTCGAACAGATCGGTGTCTCCAAGGTCTCGAATGTGGGTGTCAGTGCGATCGAGAGTGTCGGTAAGTACAAGAAGATCGCGGTCGGCGAGGAGTTCGTGATCGAGTGCGGCGACTCGAAATTCATCATGAAGTCGAATGGCGAGGTCATCATCCTCGGCAAGACGTTCAACTTCCACGCCTCCGACCACTTTCAGATGCGCGGCGACCCGATCGATCTGAACTAACACGGCCGGTATGAAGCTTCAGAACCGCACGCCGCTGCCAGCCTTTGCCTTCCGCCAATTCGACGAGGCGGGAGCGTTGGACTGCGTGGTGGCGCTGCGGGCGACCCTCAATCATGTGGAGGGCGGAACGGCGGCATTTCGTGCAAAGCAGGAGCCGTTTCTTTGGGAGGATGTCTATGAGGGCGATCCGCATACGACGCCGCTCCTGCATCAGGGCGACCTCGTGCCCGGAAAGCCCGCGGCGGATGTCACCTTCCTCGGCGCCACTCATGCGCCGGGCGGGCCCGCCCGCGCCTGGTCATGCCGGCTGCAGATCGGCCCGGTAGATCGAACCCTGCATGTCACCGGCCCACGAGTGTGGGAGCCCGAGCACCGGCGCGGGCTGTTGCGAAACCGCGATGAGCGCGTCGTGTCGGGCTGGCGTCTCGGAGAGCCTGAGCCTGCGGCCGCGGTCGAAATGGATTGGCGCCGCGCTGTCGGCGGGCCCATACCGGGCGCCGTCGAGCAGGAGGGGCCGCCGGATGTCGATCCACGGAACCCCATCGGCTGTGGTATCGCAGGGCCGCGAGAGGCATGGGTCGACGCTCCTCGACCAGCCCCACAGATCCTCGCCACGGCAGAAGCGCCCGCCTGGGATCAAGCGCTCGAGCCGGCCTGCTTCGCCCCGATCCCGCCCTTCTGGAAAGAGCGGCAGCAGCATGCCGGCACCTATGACGATGCCTGGCTCGAGGAACGTCATCCCTTGCTCCCGCAGGACTTCCACCCGCGGTTCTGGCAATGCGCACCGCCCGGTCAAACGACCGATGTACCGCTTGCGGGTACCTCCTACCGGCTCGAAAATCTGCACCCTGACCGGGCCATCGCCGAGGGTTTGTTGCCCGACATCACGCTCGCCGTTCATGCCGCCGTCGGTGAGGCCCCTGGCGACTGGCATCTCATGGCTCTCGACGGGGTACAGTTCGACTGGCGCCAGGATCAGCGTCTCTACCTGACTTGGCGTGCGCGCTTTCCGCTGCCTGAGGCTGAGCAGGTTCGGCTCACGCTCGACCGGGTCAACGTCGTCGATCCTGCCGAAGCAGGCGCTTTGGACGAAACGGCGGGCGAAACGGGGGATGCGGCATGAGCCTGACCCCGGACGGTTATGTCGGCGAGCCGGACTATCCCGATCCCTGGACCACGTCGCGCCCTTTGGAGGGGCTGCGAGATAACGCGACCGCACGCATCGTCTCGCTCTCACCCGATGTCTGCCTAACGCCCGTAGGCAGCTCCGTCGTCCCCATACCGTACCCGGTGGTCGACAATTGCGGGGACGACGAGAACTACACGCCTTCCGTCCGCTTTACCCGTCAACGCGCGATGGTCATGCGGTCGAACACTACCTGCGTGCATGGCGACGCGCCGGGTACGCGCAAGGGCGTGAAGTCAGGCACCGTCGGCGACATTTGCGAGCCGATCGGCCACGCAGCGAAGGTGCGCGCCGAACGCTCGCACGTGATCCGCCATCTCGACCGTTTCCACATGAACAAGCGGAACACGGTCGGCGAGGCGATCTTCGTGCGCGACATGGCACGCTACGAAGCGCCGCTCGATACCGACCCGGTTCCAGGGTCGCTGTTCTTTGTCGAGGGCGAGACCTACCAGGTGGCCCAAGCCTTCACTGGCACGATGACCGATGCCTCCCCCAGCTTCGGCCCTGGGACAAGCGGGTTGCAGAGCGCGGGGACGGCCGAAGGCACGCAATCGGGCACCCGCCCGAGCAGCGGCACGACAACGCCCCGCACCGGTACCGGTACGGGGAACGGATCGGGGCTCGGCCGACGCGGCCTTCTTGGGATCATCCTAGGCGAATTGGCGCGCGACCTCTCCATGACGCCCGATGATCGCGCGGCGGATGCGCGCGCCATCGGCATCTACAACTCCCGCGCCGGCAGGGTCGTCATCAGGCGCGAGCGGCTCTTGGGCGGACGGCAGCCGGTCACGAACCCGCTCGACATTTTCTCCGGCGAGAGCTGGGAGGGAAAATACGGCATCGGCATCAGCGGCGATGAACGGGTCCCGCTCGCGAACGATATCATGAGCACCCTCGCCGGCCGTCCAGTCGATATCCGCACGCTGAGCGATGCCGAGATGGCTGAGATCCTGGCCCCGTTCCAAGGGCTGTCGGAGGCGGAGATCGAGGAGAGGCTCGCCGAGATGGAGGCTGAGGCCGAAGCGGCTCCCGACCCGGAGGAAGATCCGGAGCCGCGCCTGCCCGTCCCGTTCCCGCCCGGCGTGCGGATTGACGAGGACGAAGATCCGGACGACTGCCTCGTGGGTGAGTACAGCGTTATCTACGACGCCTGCACGGGCCGCGGCGGTCGCACGCACCATATCGTGCCGGACATGACCTACCGTCTCGTGCCTCGGCGCGGGCACAGCCCCCGAACCACCGATGACCGTATCCCGAACGCTCCGACGCTGAACCAGGGCATGTCGATCTGCTTGACGCCGGCACAGCATAGCAGCGGACCAACTGGCATCCATGGCAGGCTCAACGGACAGCTCGACCGGCTTGGCGCCACGTCGCCGGTTCCGGGCACGGCATCCATGGGGCGTATCCTGCGCCAGTCCAACATCTCGGTCGCGCAGACGCCCGGTCTCACGCCCGAATGCATCCAACTTGCGAACCGGATGGCGACGGAGCAGGTCGTGTCCCATACCGGCCTCACGGCACCGGGGCGCACACAGCGGCGGCTCCCTCTGTCCGACGACGCCATCGTGGTGCTCGAACGGGGCCACTACTAGAACTGGAGCAGCAGCGATGAGCGATGGTTGGGACCCTAGGATCCTGTGTGCAGCGGCGGTCGACCGTGAGCGGATCGCTTTTGCGCTGGGCGATATCGGGCCCGACGATCCGTTCAGCGTCGTCCTGATCTACGATGCGAGCGCGACCGAGCCCGATCCCCAGCCCTGGGGGCGGATGGACATTCCCCGCGAGATCACGGCGATCTGCCCTTTCGATCCGACCGGCGAAGCGACGCGGGCCGAGTATGCGATCCTCAGCAATGAGGGCGATGTCTACTTCACCGCCGCCCCGCGCGGGCGAACGCGGCCCGAGAAGATCCCCGGCGCCGGATTGCTCAGCCCCGATGCGGACGGGCGCGGCGCGCTCTACGGCCTCGCCGTGATCGAGGGTGAGCTCCATGCTTGCGGCGCGGGCGGCCAAGTTCACGCCCGTCGCTCGGACGGAGCATGGCGCGATGTGTCTCCGTCCCTCGAGCCAGTGAAAGGCTTCGATCCCCCGGCCTTCGCCCGCCTCGTCCCCCTCGGCGGCGGCGCGTTCGCAGCGCTCGGTGGTCGGCAGCCCGATGCCATGGCGGGCGATATCCCGGATTCTGAGTTCAGCGATGACATGACGGCCGACCAGGTCATGGCGCTCTTCGAGAGCTATGACGAGGGGCTGAGCGATCTCCGCGCGGGGCCCGCGCTCGTCCATTGGTCGGGCAGCGCCTGGAACGCGCATGATCTGGCCGCCGAGGGCAGCATCACCGATGCGGGGCTCGATCCGGCTGGTATCCTTACGGCGGTGACGGATGGCGGCGCGCTGCTGAAGGGCACGCCCGAGGATGGCTTTTCGAACCTGCTCGCCCCCACGGATCGCGATGTCTACACCGCGCTCGATCCCGTCGGTGCCGCAACTTCCGGCGCGCCATTGCTCGCATCGCTCCACGCGCTGCATCGCTTCGATGGGTACCTTCTGCGCCCCCTGAAACCTGTGGTGCGGGCCGGGCAGCAACCCGTCGGGATCAATCCCATCGCGCTGGAGAGTGTCGAAGGGGGCGTGTTCTACGTCGACGCGAACCGGTTCATTCTGTTCTTCGATGGCTCGAACTGGTCACCCCTCGATATCCCCCCAAGGCTCCTCGCCCGGCAGTACGAGTGACCGCGCTCAGGTTGATTGGTACCGTGCAGTGCGGTCAACGCGTTGTGTCGGTGGCCTAACCTCTCGCCAGTAACCTGGCGGTTCAGCCAAGAGGTTCAGTGCCGTTACTGCCGGACTTGATCCGGCAATCCAAGGAGGCAACACTTCTGAACACGGCGGCTTTCTGGATCCCCGGATCGAGCCGGGCTATCACGACGTTCGCGTGAGCATGTCAGATCGAAAGGCGCTTTTGCCAACGCGCCCGACACTCATCGCTGCGCGCTTTCGTTCAGTGACCAGTCATAGGCGAAGCGGTCGATCCGGCGCGCGGTATCCAGGCGTGCTGCAAGGTTGGCCGAAGCGTAGTGGCGCGCGTGTTGGAGAACGCCCATGTCGTCGCCGCCGAAGTCTTCCTTGAACCAAGCATAGACCTTTGACGCCACGAGCCTGCCGTCCTCGTCGCGAAACCCGCGCGGATCGTTGACGAAGATCCGGGCGTTCGCTTCCAGCATCGCCTCGACCGACGCACCCCT
>JBCDFC010000025.1:0-29322 GCA_039178805.1 Pseudomonadota bacterium
GCCGCGCGCCCGGGCGCGATCAAGGTCCCGTCGGCCCGCAGATCGCCGCCCTGATCCTCAAAGCTGCCAAAGCCGAAATACCCGACCCGCCCATAGGTGCCCGATGCAGCCAGCGACGTGCGATAGGTGATGCCATTCCCATCGAAGAGATCGTCGTTCGCGATATAGGTCCGGATCGAGCCCCGCAGCTCACCCTCGAACAGCTCCGGGCTCGGCGTCTTGGTGAAAAACTGGACGACACCGCCCGTCGCACCCTGCCCGTAAAGCGCCGTCGGCCCGTAGACCACCTCGATACGCTCGACGATGCTGCCGTCGAAGGTGTTGAGGAACTGGGTGAAGGACTGGTTGAAGCTCAGCCGGACCCCGTCCAGCAGAAATAACGGCTCGCGTCCCCGCAGCGAGATCCCGTTCCCGCCACCCTCGATCGGGCGCGGTGAGGAGAAGCCGGGGATCAGTCGGCCAAGCACCTCGGTCAGGTTGTTGCTGGAGGCGACCTCGCGCTGGATCTCCTCTTCACCCAGCACCAGAACGGCCTGAGGGATCTCCTCGATCGTCTGCCCGCGCCGGTTCGCCGTGATGATCAAAGGGTCCAGCAGATCCGGCCCCTCGGCCCATGCCACCCCCGCAGGCAGCAGCACTGACCCCGTGGCTGCTGCTGTGGCTCCCGACACCAGCGTCCCGATCAGCAGACCGCGCAGCGCAATTCTGGCCCTCACATGCGGCACGACACACCCCCCTTCTATCGCGGCTTATCCCGCCGCCTGCGATGGGTTGGCGTGCCCCGCCTGCCTACGCGCGCAGTCCGAACATGGCCCGAATCACATTCCGGACTTCACGATTTGTTGCCATCAGAAACGACAAAGCGCCATGGAGCGCCACAGGCGGGCAACAGTTTTGCAACACAGTCCGACCCCGCCCGATGCTGAATGAACGCTCACTCAACGTCTTCAGTTGACAGGGTCGTGATCGATTTCTGATGTGAACTCGCCAAGCTGCTCGCCAGGCAAAATCAAGAACATTGCCTTGGGGGTCTCATGACGGCTTGGCGGGTGCTCGCCATAACGGCGGGTGGTGTGCTTGCGACCGATGCTTGGGCACAGACGACGGATGACGACGTTCTGGCCTTGCCCGAGATCGTCGTCGAGGCGGACAACCGGATCGAAACCCCACTGGATGAGACGACCCGCTCCGTCACCGTCGTGACGCGTGAGGAGATCGACGTTCAGCGCAATCTCACGCGCAGCGTCGGCGACTTGCTGGCCTTCACGACACCGGGTTTCAGCCCCACCAACGAGGCGCAGTCCGATTTCGGCCTCACGCTCCGCGGCCGCACTTTCCTGACGCTGATCGACGGGGTGCCACAGTCGACCCCGCTCCGCGACGGGCGGCGATCCTTGAATGCGATCGACTCGGAGTCGATCGAGCGTGTCGAGGTCATCCGCGGCGGCACTGCTGCCTACGGCTTCGGCGCGACCGGCGGCCTCGTCAATATCGTGACCAAACGGCCCGAGGACGGCAGCTTCAACGTGAACGCCCGCGCCGGTATCGGCGTCTCGCTCAGCCGCTTCGTGGGCGACTCGATCACCTACGAAACCTCGGCCGATGTCTCGGGGCGCTTCGATGCCGTGGACTACCTGATAGGCGGCTCCTTCATCTCACGCGGCGCGTCCTTCGATGCCGACGGGAACCGCATCCCGGCCGACCCTGCGGTGATCCAAGGCGGTCTCGACGACAACGACAGTATCAACATCTACGGCAAGCTCGGCTTCAACTTCGACGAGGATCGTCAGCGCATCCAAATCGGCGGCATCTATTTCGATCAGGAACAGGACACCGAGTGGGGCGGCATCAGCTTCGCCGGCAACCCCGCACTCGACATCCCGACGCCGGCCGTCTTCGGCAATTTCAGCCCGGTGCCGCCGCAGACCGAGAACACGAACCTGACCTTCGAATATGCGCACGAAGACTTCTTCGGCTCCTCGATCAAAGCGCAGGCCTACTACACCGATCTCGACGTCGTTTTCGGGAAGTTCCCGGGCTTCGTTCAAACCCGCATCGAGAGCGAGAAGATCGGCGGGCGCATCACGGTCAACACGCCGGTCCCGCTCGAGATCCTGCCCTTCAACGTCACCTGGGGCATCGACATCCTGACCGACGAGACGCAGCAGACCGCGACCGACGGCCCAACCACCAGCCCCGTCGCCGATCAATTCGCCATCGCAGGTTTTGCGCAAGTCGACGTGCCGATCGGTAGCTGGGGCAAGCTCACGGGCGGCATTCGCCACGAGGATATCGAGGTCGACGTCACCGACTTCACCAATATGGACGGCAACGATGTGCGCGGCGGCACGCTGAACTTCAGCGAAACGTTGTTCAACCTGACCGGCACCGTCTTCATCACCGACGAGATCGACATCTATGGCGGCTTCAGCCAGGGCTTCACCGTCGCCGACATCGTCCGCTCGATCACCGACGGCACCTTCGCGGATGCGACCGATGCCGAGTCCGAGGCTCAGCGCACCAACAATTTCGAGCTCGGCATCCGCTATGCCGATAGCCGCTTCGAAGGCTCCGTCGTGGGCTTCCTCAGCCGCTCGGACAACGGCACGACCTTTACCGAGGGCACCATCCGCATCGCGAAGCAGCCGGAGCGGATCTTCGGTGTCGAGTTCGCAGGCCGCGCCCAGATCCTCGAGAACCTGTCGCTCGGCGGCACGGTCACCTTCCTCGAGGGTCGCGCCGACACCAACGACGATGGCGAGTTCGACGCCGATCTGCCCTCGACTAGGATCCCACCGCTCAAGGTCACGGGCTATACCGACTACCAGCCCTTCGACTGGTGGTCCGCCCGTCTGCAAGTGACGCATGTGGGATCGCGCGAGCCCGACAACCGGCTCTTCGGCGGCAGCGCGCCGATCAGCTCCTACACGGTCGTAGATCTCTTCTCGAGCTTTGCGGTCGGGCCCGGAACCGTGGAGGTCGGCATCCAGAACCTCCTCAACAACGAGTACTCGACGGCCTTCAGTCAGGGCGGCGGGACCCCCTTCGGCTTCGCCCGCGCACCCGGCACCACCGCCAGCCTCGCCTACTCGATCACGTTCTGACCTAACCTACTCACCAGAGTTTCGTCATTGCCGGGCTTGACCCGGCAATCCAGTGATCAGGCCAGTGACCAGGGCCGTGGATCCCCGGGTTGAGCCCGGGGATGACTTGAACGAGTTTTCCGTCCGAGCGAGACCACTCGTGTTTCGGTCGGGCCACCGGGGCGAGCAAGCACACCCGACCCAATCGCCCGACCCAATCGCCCGACCCGTCAGGCGGCGGCCCTACGCTCCTCACCGCCCTCGACAGCGATCCAGTCGCCGCCCGAGTAGCGATGCGCCATGCGGCCCGCACTATCCATCGCGTGAAGCGACAGCCAGCCATTGTCGAAAAGCGCCCTCACATCCGGATGCCGCGTCAGCACGCCGGAAATGGCTTCGGTCGGTGCCTCGACCACGACCGCCAGGCGCACCGCCTCGTGGCGCCACGTCTCCCCATCATGGACCGACTGCATGGGCAGACCGGCACGCAGCAGCCCGCCGTTCCCTTCGACCACGCCCACGCCGCCGACGACATTGTGCAAGAGCTTGTTGCCCCCGCCGAACGCCTCGGGCGCCACGCGAGAGCCGTGGTACTGCAGTGCGATCCAGCTCGCCACGACGACCGGCGCCGTCAGGATCAACTCTAGGATGCCGAACTCATCATCCGCCTGCCATTCATAGCTGTGGAGGAAGGCCCGACCGCCGAGATCCCGCCCCGCCGTGCGATGGCGCGGGGCGGCGATGAACGCCGCACAGCCCGCCAATCCCCACTCCTGGCGAAGCTCCGCCCAGTCCCCACCGCGCCGAAGCAGCGTCTCCGGATCGCTCGCGCGCGACAGCGTCACCGCCCGCTCTGCCCGCGCCAGCGCACCGGCCTTGGCGAGCGCCTCGCGAAGCATGGCAAGATCCTCGTCATGGCTCTCGCGCAGGCCGTCCTCATAGATCGTCAGCCGATCGGACACGGTGTCATGCATGCCCGCCACGAAGAGCGTATCCGTCGGGACCTCGATCCCCTCGCCCACAAGGCCATCGCGCACGGCCGGGTCGTTCAGGACACCCGCCAAAAGCCGCGCATTCACATCGCCCGCATGGCCCCCGCAGGCCCCGCATTGCAGCGCGCTCGCATGCGGCGTGTTGGTGACATGCGCGCCATGACCGGCAATCAGCACCAACCGCGCCAGCGGCCGTGCGGTGGGGCCGGCGAGCGACATCGCGCGCAGGATGCCGGCGGCACTCGCGATTTTCTGCTCGATCGGAAGATCGAGCTTCGGTGCCGTCCCGTGGTGCTCTTCGACCGCGTCGCGCCGCATGTTCTTGGCAAGCTTCACGCCATAGATCGGCCCCGCCGCCTCGACGAAAGCAAAGGCCGAGACCGCCGCTTGCCTGAACCGCCCCCAGGCGCGAACCGCCCGCTGAACGAGCCGCATCCGCTGATCGGCCTCGGCCGTCGCCCCGCCACAGCTATGCTGCGCAGGCGTCAGCAGAATGGGTCCGCGCGCCTCGGCAACATCGGACGCGTCGCACCGATGCTCGGTCGCGATACCGAAGAAGCCCGCGAACCCGATCGTCTCGATTTTCGCATTCGCCGCCTCGAGCGCCCGGCGAAACACCTCGGAGCGCACATCGATGCAGAACGCCGCCTGGATCGCAGGCCGCGCACTCAGCTCGCTCGCCGTCACTTCCGAGGCAAGCGTCGCCGCCAACCGACGCTCCGCAGCGCGATCCGTCGCGTCCTGCAGCGCCGCATCGATCACATGCCGCTCCTCGGCCACGACCGATCCCGCATACTCATCGCGCACCGCCGCCCAACGCACGGCAAGCTTCTCCGCATAAGCATCGTGCAGCGCCGCTTCCCAAACGACGCGAATGGTGAGGAGCGCGAAGGCCGTGTCATCCGAACCGCCGTCACGCTCCGCAGTCCAGCCCCGCGCCCGGGCAAGCTGCGCCCACCCGCCAAGCGTCATCAGCAGCCGGTGGAAGTAGACAGGCGCCTCTTCGGCGCCGATCCCCAGCGCAGCACAGGCCTCGGCCAGCGCCGTGCGGGAGCAGTTCGGCAGATCGGCGACACGCCGGGCAAAACCGCTCAAACCGGCGATCTCGGGCGTGAGGTCATGCTGCGCGAATGCCCGCCACGCCGCGTAGGGCCCGGCGGCATAGCTCGCCCAGAAAGCCTGGCCTTCATCGAAATACCCGGACGCCCAAAGACCGATCCGCTCCGACAGGAAGGTCGGCCAGTCGATGCCCGAGATCTCTGCCGCAAGATCGGCGACCGTCGGATCGGCGACAGGCTCGGCAGCCTCCTCGGCGCCCGAGCGTAGCGCCTGCGGGGCGATCCCGGCCGCAGCGGCTGCCGCCGCGAGATCGGCCTTGGTGATCTTGCCGGCCGCGATGTCCTCCGCGATCTCGGCCCGCGGGCGTGCGACGCGGATGCCGCCCACCCGCTCAAGCCTTGCTGCAGCCGTCGCCCGATCCTCCTGGCACTGACCCAGGAAAGGGTTCACCGCCACGGTTGCCGAGAGCGGGAAGGCCGGCGGTATCCGGGCGATCGCAAGGTCCGCCTCCGCCAGCAGATCGAGCGCCGAACCTGAATGGATGTTTCTCTCGACCAGCATTGCTCAGACCTCCTTCTGGGACCAGCGCCCGGCAAGACGATTGCCCAGCGCATTAAGGTAAAGACCGTTCATCAGATGCACGCGCAGCCCCGCCACAGCCGGATGACCGGCCCATAGCGGGAAGGTCGCCTGGGCGATGGCGGCAAAGCCGAAACTGACGACCGCAAGCACGATCACTGCCCAGGCGAGCCCGTCGGGCGCGGGCGGCGGCGGTAGCGTGCCAGCCGTCAGCAACTCCGCTCCGACATGGAACGTGAAGTAGGTGACCGTGGCGATGGCGGAGAGTGCTGCGGTCCGCCAGGTCAGCGCCCGCGGGGCCGCATCCGCCAATCCTTGCGCCAGAAGATATGCCACGCCGAAGACCAGGATCGCGCCGAGGGCCACCGCCTGAGGCGCCTTGTCCGCCAGACCGAATACGAGGCCCACCGCGATGAAGATGCTGAGCGCGATCCCGAATGCCCGCGCCACGGCGCGCCCGTTCGGCACCGCCACTGGCCCCGGCCGCCGGATCGCCGCGACCGCTTCCACCGCCGTGCCGGAGCTCAGGAAAGCGTGTGCCTTATAGAGAGCATGCGCCACGATGTGCAGGAGCGCGAGCGGGAAGAGCGCGAGCCCGCATTGCAGCATCATGAAACCCATCTGCGCGCAGGTCGACCAGGCGAGCGCCGTCTTGATCGCCGGCTGCGTCAGCGCGACCGCCGCACCGACCAGGGCGCCGAGACCACCGACCAAGGCCAGCACCGCCAGCACCTCAGGCGCCGCCAACAGCACATCGGCGAAGCGGATCAGCAGGAAGCCGCCCGCACCCACCACGCCGGCATGGAGCAGGGCCGAGACAGGCGTCGGCGCCTCCATCACCTCGGTCAGCCAACCATGAAGCGGCATGACCGCTGAGATCGCGACCCCCGCAAACGCGATCAGCGCCGCCGCAATCCACAGCGTCGAGGGCACGCTGCCATCCCGCGCCATCGCGGTGATCTCGGCAATATCGCCGGTGCCGAAGCCCGACCACAGCAGCACCGACGCGCCGACCAGGGCAGCCCCGGCCATCGCATCGCACCAAGACTTCTTGGTCAGCGCCAGACGCGCGCCCTCGCGCTCCGGATAGAACAGGATCAACCGCCGCAGCGCGATCACCATCGCCGCCCAGCCGATCAGGATCTGAACCAGATTGCCCGCCGTGACGAAGATCAGCGCGCCCGCAAGCGTCAGGCTCATCCACCCCATGAACGCGCCCTGCCGCGCCTCGCCATCCAGCGCGATGCGGGAGAAGCGCAGCACCGCCCAGCCGATGAACGACACCGTCAGCGCCATGGCAACGCTGACCACATCGGTCAGTACCAGCGCGCCGAGACCCTCGACCGCAACGGCCGGAGCATTCCCGAAACCAAAGGCGAGGCCCATCGCAGAGACGATACCGACCGCAAACGCTGCGAGAGCAGCGCCTTCCGGCAGCATCAGTCGAGCATGGGCACGGCCGACCGGTCGCACGATCAGATCGAGCGACGCGAGCGCCAGAAGCGCGGGGGCCAAAAGCGGCAGAACGGACATGGGCGATCCTCCAATCAGACCAGCCGCGAGATAGCCCTACCCCTCCATCAGGAAAAATACATTGTTAAGATCAAATCGTTCTATAAAATCGAATGATGGCATCGCTGAACTACCACCATCTCCGCTATTTCCGGGAGGTCGCCCATGACGGCAACCTCACACGGACCGCCGGGCGCCTGAACCTCTCCCAATCCGCCCTCTCGGCACAGATCCGTCAGCTCGAAGAACGCTTGGGCCACGCACTTTTTGAACGGCGCGGCCGAAGCCTCGTGTTGACCGAGGTCGGCCGCATCGCCCTCGATCATGCCGATCGGATCTTCGGCGCGGGCGACGAGTTGATCGCGGCCCTCGGCCAAGCGGGCGCCGAACGTCAGGCGTTGCGCGTCGGCGCCCTCTCGACCCTGTCGCGGAACTTTCAGCTCGCCTTCCTGCGCCCCGTCCTCGCCCGCTCGGATGTCGAGCTCATCCTCCGCTCGAGCGGCGCCACGGTCCTCTTCGAAGCGCTCAACACGCTCGGCCTCGACGTCGTGCTGACGACCGAGCCGCCTTCCCGCGTCTCGTTCCCGTCCTTCGTGGCTCATCTCTTGGCGGAACAACCGGTCGGCCTCGTCGGCGCGTCACGCCGCCTCACCTATGACCGCCTAAGCGATCTCTTGGCGGCCGAACCCGTGATCCTGCCGACCGAAAGCTCGATCCGCACTGGCTTCGACAGCCTCGTCGCCCGTCTCGGCGTCACACCCCGCATCGCGGCAGAGGTCGACGATATGGCGATGGTGCGCCTTCTCTGCCGCGAGGACGCAGGCCTCGCCGTGGCCCCAGCCGTCGTCTTCGCCGACGAACTTGGCGAGGGCCTCTTGCAGGAGGCGCCCTTCTCGCTCAACATCGTCGAGACGTTCTACGCCGTCACCACCGACCGCCGCTTCCCGAACCCGCTCCTCGCCCCCCTGCTCGACCCGCTCGAGATCTGACCCGCGGCGATGCACCAGCGGCCTGGCGGAGACACGCGAATGCCCGACCCGCTCAGATCGTCCGATGCTCGAGGGCGGCCTCATCGTCCCTGGATCGCGCCACTTTGGCGATCAGCGCATCCAACGACAGCTCACCGGCGCCTTTGATGACCAGCACCAGAAGCAGGAAGATCCACAGCGCCCGCTGATCCATGATCGTCGCCGTCGGGATCCGGTCGAAAAGCGCACCGACCGTCTCCGCGTCGACACCGTGAAACGCGATGTCCACATAGCTCTGCACCACGACGAACACGATCATTCCCAGCGCCGCAATCCGCGTGAAGAGACCGGCCACGATCAGCACCGGCAGGACGAACTCGGCATAGGTGCCGAGTGTGACGACGAACCCCCAAGGCCAGAGGCCGACGGCAGAAGCATCGTAGCCCGCAGCCTCGACCACCGGCGGCACGATCTGGAAATAGGCGGCATCGGCGATCTGGAAGAACCCGCCGACACCCTCCCCAACCTTGGTCAGGGCCGAGTTCCAGTAGTAGCCGAACAGCACCGCGGCGAAGACGAAGCGCGCTGCAAGCCCGGTCAACCAGCCGTCCAGCGCCCGCTCGAAACCACCCGCGGCAGCATTACCGACATCGACTGTGGCAGCGAAAAGGGATTGGCGGCTCATCGAGACCTCCTGCGCGCGAGGGCGAACTCTAAGGTTGGATCGGTGTGGGGGAGACCCCGCCAGAGAGCCCTACTGCGAGCCCGAGTTGGAAGAGCCCGGCGAGCCGCTCTGCCAGCAGCCCCTCATCGCCGCCCGCTGCCGCTGCAGCCTCGCCGATGGTGCCACCGACACTCAAGCTTTCGAGAAAGGCCGCGGTCCCGGCATCGATCTTGCGCACATCCACGCCCATGTCGGGCCGGACGATCAGCGCCGTCTCGGCTTCGGAGAGGTCGAGACGGCTCCTCTCCGCGCGCTCCGTTGCTTCGGCCCACAGCGACACCACGGGAAAGCGCGACGCAACGATCGCATGCGATGGGTGCAGGCGCACCGTCGCCTCCGCCACAAGCTCGGGCGGCAGGGCGGCAAGATGCTCGATCCGGATGGGCGCCGCCTCGGCCGCGTTGTAAGCCCGGTTCCAAGCCCATTCGAGCCGCGCCACATCGCCGAGGTAAGGCACAGGCGCCGCCGGCGGGAACGCAGCGATCCAGTCCGGAAAATCGCCGCCCCATTCGATCAGGATCGGTGAGCGGGGCGGATGCGCGAGCACGAACTCCCGCGCCGCGGCCCGAAAGAACTCTTCGCCGACCAGCGCCTCGACGGCCGGATAGGTCGAGGCGAGCGCGTCGATCAGACTCAGCACGACGTTGTTGCGATAGACCGCGAAGCGATGAGCCGTGCGCACAGCCTTCGGCGCCGGCCGCTCCGGCGCCAACAGCGCTTCGGCCAGCCCCTCCTGACAGGTCGGCTCAGCAGTCTCGGCCGGGTGCGACAGGCGCAACGCCCTCACTCCGCAGCGACCGTGTGGCCGCGCGCCCGGTCCTGGGCCCGGTCCTGGGCCCGGTCCTGGGCATGGTCCAGCGCCCGATCCGCCAGCGCCGCTTCGTCCAGCAGCACCGGGAAGTCAGGGACATCGTTGTCCCATTCCACAAGCGTCGGCAGCGGGCCGGTGTGCCGCAGCGTTCTCTCGAACAGCGCCCATACGGCCTCGTCGACCCGCCGGTCATGGCTGTCGATCAGCAGCTTCCCGCCATCGGCCTCCACCTCCACGGCGTGCCCCGCCAAATGGATCTCACCGACGAGATGCAGCGGAAACCGGTCGAGGTAATCCTCGGGCGCGAAACCCTGGTTCACCGCCGAGACATAGACGTTGTTGATATCGAGCAGCAGGCCACAGCCCGTGCGCTCGGCAACGGCCACGAGGAAGTCGACCTCCTCCATATCCGCGCCCTCAAGCTCCACATAGCTCGACGGGTTCTCCAACAGCATGCGCATGCCCACGGCGTCCTGCGTCTCGTCGATATGATCGGCCACCCGCGCCACCGTCTCGGCGTTATAGGGCAGCGGCAGCAAATCGTTGAAATAGACGTCGTCATGCGACGACCAAGCCAGATGCTCGGAGAAACTCGCCGGCTGAAAACGCTCGACCAGGCCCCGCAGCCGCTCAAGATGGTCCCGATTGAGTGGCCCTTCGCCCCCGATAGAGAGGCCCACGCCATGCAGCGACAGCGGCGTCAACGCCCGCAGTGCCTCCAGCATCCGATGCGGCGGCCCACCGGCGCCCATGTAATTCTCGGCATGCACCTCGTACCACGAGACAGCACCACCCGCCGCCTCGATCTCGGGCCAATGGCTGTGCTTGAACGGCAAACCAGCACGTTCCGGAAGCATCGTGAGCGGCGGTTTCATACGGGCAACCTCCAGCGGGTTGACGGAACCGGGGCCCAGCCCCGGTTCCTGACATGCACGGGCCTTCAGAAGATCGCGATCAGGTCGGCAGATCGCGATCCAGCGGCTCGAGCGAGCCCTGGCGATCGCCCGGCAGATCGAACTCGGCAGTCTGCTCATCGACACCGTATTTCAGGCAGTTACCCGCCGGGACGAGCGTCCAGGCATTGCCCTGATAATCGACGGTCGACGTACCGGCACAGGTCGTCCCCTTGCCCGCCGCACAGTCGTTCTTACCGGCCAGCGAGATGCCGTAGCACTTCTCCTTGGCCTGTGCCTGCGCCGGCGTCGTGTTGGTGGACGCAACGGCGGCGACAGCAGTCGCGATGGCAGCAGCGGTGACGATCGTTGTCTTGGTCGACATGGAGCAGCTCTCCCTTCAGCATTTGTCAGCAGCTTTGCGGCGCTCCGAGAATGCACCCCGGCACGCCGCGTGTGAGCTTACATTCGCCACCAGCCTACAGGTGTTACGCCTCATCACAGCATGGTGATGACGTAAGGGCCACCTCTCACGCCTTCGTGCCCCGCTGAAGCGCTGTTTTGTGGCAACGCTAGCAAGCGTGCAGCCAAGAGGACCCCGTGGAAGAGCGCGAGACACGCTGGAACGCCTGGATGCAATCGGCCCTCGACGGGGATCGCAGGGCCTATGAGGCCGTGCTGGCGGCAATCGCCGAGCGGACCCGCGCCTATGCCGGATCGCGCCTCCACCGCAGCGGTCGCGGCGCCGAAGAGGTCGAGGACATCGTCCAAGACGTGCTCATCGCGGTCCACACCAAGCGGGAGACCTGGCAACAGGGCCGCCCCATCGGCCCCTGGGTGGATGCGATCATCCGGTACAAGACCGTGGATGCCCTCCGCCGCTTCGGCCGCCGTCAGACCATGGTCTCGGACACCTTCGACCATGTGGCCGAGACCATGCCCGCCCCCGCTCAGACCCGCCCTCTCGATCTGGTGGGAGAGGTCGGGCGACATCTCTCCACCCTCTCGCAGCGTGAGCGCAGCGTCGTCTCAGCCCTCGGGATCGACGGCATGACGATCGCCGCCTGCGCCAAGCGCCTCGGCATCAGCGAGGGTGCGGTGCGCGTGGCCTTCCACCGCGGCATCGCGCGGCTCGCCAAGGCAGCCGATGCCGACGCCAGCGCGCCGGTGACGCGAGCCAGCAGGTCCTTGGCCAGCAGGTCCTTGGGATGAGGACCGACGATCTGATCCGCCGCCTCGCCGCCGATCTCCCTGATGCCGCGAGCATCGCGGAACGCCGGCCGGCAAGCTTCGGCCTGGTGGCAACTGTGGCGCTCGCCCTCACGATCCCGCTCTCGGTGGCGCTCTACGGCCCGCTGATCGATCTGCAACGGGCCGATCTTCTCGGCCTTGCCTTCTGGGCCGGCACCGTCGCGGTCGCCGTCTGGGCAACGCACCGGCTCGCGCGACCCGAACCAGCGCCGATCCTCACGCTCTTCGGCCCACCTGCGATCCTCTTGGCCGCCACGATGATCATGGCTTGGCTGGGCCGGGACGGCGGCGTCACCGTCTTCCGCACCGACCACATCCTGCACTGCGCCGAGATCGTCGGGCTCCTAGCCCTCGGCCCCTTCCTTTGGCTCAGCTTCGTCATGCGCCGCGGCGCCCCCGCCTCACCCCGGGCGGCCGGCGCCATGATCGGCCTGATCGCCGGGGCGATCGCGGCCCTCGCCTACACGCTCAATTGCCCTATCGAGGACGCGCTGGCCGCACTCTCCGCCCACACCGTCTCCGTCCTCCTAGTCTCCGCCTTCGGCGCCACCATCGGCCCAAGCCTCTTTCGCTGGTGAAAACGCCCCAACGGCGGCCAATCCGGGGCCGCGCTCATTGCCGGATGATCCGGAGCTGCAGGGCAGAACGGCGCGTTGAGCAGTCGGTCGATCGAGCCATGTGACCACCTTCGCCGGGCTCGACCCGGCAGTGGCGGCACCGAAAGCCCCGATCTGAACCCCAGAGGTCCAGCCGACACATCCGAAACCGTCATTGCCGGACTTTATCCGGCAATCCATTTTTCCGAAGGCGATTGAATTCATGTGGCCTTCTGGATCCCCGGGTCGAGCCCGGGGATGACATGAATGGGTGCGCCCCGTCCGAGCCGGACTACTAGCAGTCCGACCGAAGCAATAGGTTCCGTCATTGCCGGGCTTGATCCGGCAATCCATTTTTCCGAAGGCGCTTGAATTCATGTGGTCTTCTGGACCCCGGGTCGAGCCCGAGGATGACATGAATGGGTGCGCCCCATTCCGCCATAGCGCGTTCCAACGTCACGACCTCACGTCATGCTCGGGCTTGACCCGAACATCCACGGCCGATGCCACTGGATTGCCGGGTCAAGCCCGGCAATGACGCTGTTCACGTGAACACGTTAGATGGAAAGGCGCTCTAGAACCCGAGCGGGACCTCCACACTGCCGAGGAGGGTCACGCGGCCACGCTCATCGACCCTGATCACCTGGATCTCGCCCGAAATCGGCCGGTCGCCCGTCAGCGCCTCGGCATTGACGTTGTGGGTGACGAGGAAAGCCGTCTCGCCATCGGGCAACTCGGCCAACAGTGCTCTAAGCGCCTCCGTCTGCCCCGTCCCCTTCCAGCTCTGGTTCGAGAAGGAGTTGAGGATCGGCTCCTCGACGACCGGGCCGATATCCATGATCTCCGCCGTCTCGCGGCACCGGCAGTACTGGCTCGTCAGCAAGCGATCCACGCGGATGCCCGCGCGCCGCATCATGTCCCCCGCGCGGCGCGCCTGCGCCCGTCCAAGATCGCTGAGGTTCCGCTGCTTCGCACAATCGTTCAGATCGAAATCCTCCGGATCGCTGCTCCCAGGCGCCAAAGCATGCCGCATCACGGCATGGGTGCGCGGCTCCGCCAGCAGGGCGAGCACCGACTCGTCCGCACGGGCGAGCAATGCGCAGAGAAGGGCGAGTGCCAAAACCAGCACGGGGCGGAGCATGCAGAACCTCCTAGAGCGGATCGCCGACAGTGCCGGCAACCGGTCTACGGCACCAAACCATCGCATTAGGTCGTCAAGTCGTCTTCTGGAGCCAGGGGGAAGTCGTCGCGGGTCGCCCTGTGAGAGGACGACCGACGCGGCTGGGACGCGGATTTCTGCGCCTAGGCCTCCAGCGTTCGGCGCAGGATCTCGACATCTTCGGCAAGCTGGTGGTCCGCCTGGGTCAGCTCCTCGATCTTCTTCACGGCATGCAGAACGGTCGTATGGTCCCGCCCGCCAAAGCCGCGGCCGATCTCGGGAAGGGACTTTGTTGTCAACGTCTTAGCCAGGAACATCGCCACTTGCCGCGGCCGCGCCACCGCCCGCGCCCGACGCGCCGAGACAAGATCCGACATGCGCAGGTTGTAGTGATCCGCAACCCGCCGCTTGATCTCATCGATCGTGACCTTGCGCTCCTGCGTCCGCAGCAGATCCGACAAACACTCCCGCGTCAGATCCAAATCCACCCGACGTCCCGTATAGGACGCATATGCGAACAACCGGGTCAGCGCACCTTCCAGCACACGGACATTCGAGGAGATGCGTTGGGCCAGCATTTCCAAGACCTTAGGGTCGAGGACCACGTCCGGATGCAGCATCATCGCCTGCTCCGCCTTGGCCTGCAGGATGCCGAGGCGAAGCTCATAGTCGGCTGGGTGGATGTCGACCACAAGGCCCCATTGCAGGCGCGAGCGGATGCGCTCCTCCATGCCCTCGATCCGGTCCGGGCTGTTGTCGCCGGAAATTACGACCTGCTTCTGCTGATCCACCAAGGCATTGAAAGTGTGAAAGAATTCTTCCTGCGTCGAGTCCTTGCCCGCGATGTATTGCACATCATCGACCATCAGCACGTCGACCGAGCGGAACTGCTGCTTGAAGGTGATCGTGTCGCGGAAGCGAAGCGCCTGGACGAAGCGATACATGAACTGCTCAGCCGAGAGATAGACCACTCGGCAGCCGGGCCGCGACTTCTGCAGATGCCAGGCGATGGCGTGCATCAGATGCGTCTTGCCGAGCCCGACGCCGCCATAAAGGAAGACGGGGTTGAAGGTGGCGTTGGCCGTCTCGGCAACACGGCGAGCAGCGGCATGGGCGAGCTCATTCGGCTTGCCGACGACGAAGCTTTCGAAGGTGTAGCGCGGATCGAGCGGGGCGCTCTCGAGCGGATCCTGCGACGGGGCACCGTCAGTCACGGGGCGCGCGACTGCGGGCGAAGCGAGCGGGGCAGCATTGTCCGCGGGGGAGAGCGGTCCTGCCTTAGTGGGCGCAGCCTCATAGCCGCCGCAATGCATCGCGCTGGCGGGTCTGCGCGCAACAGCCGCCGCGGTGGAGGCAGGCTCGTCAGCCGCTTCGATGCTGATGCGTCGCACTTCGGGCCGAACCGCCCGAAAGGCGCGGAGCAATGCCGTGCCATAAGAGCGCTCGACCCAATCGCTGTAAAAGCGGGTGGGCGCCTTCAGCACCGCCAAGTCATTGCTCAACCTCTCCAAACGGACCTGGCTCAGCCATTTATCCACAGCATCGTCGCCAATATCGCGACGCAGTCCAACTACGACATTGTTCCAAAGGGTTTCGTCTTGCACACCGTCACGCCTTACAGATCGCGGAAATCCGCCATTCAACATTGCCCCGTCCCCTTTCAGAGGTATCGCTCCATTATTCTGCTCGTCCTGGACGCGGCCGACCTCTGTCGGACCGTACCGCGCCGTCTCGAAATGCCT
Organism: Pseudomonadota bacterium; assembly: GCA_039178805.1. Lineage (GTDB taxonomy): Bacteria > Pseudomonadota > Alphaproteobacteria > Rhodobacterales > Rhodobacteraceae > Thermohalobaculum. The sequence continues at coordinate 15,370 of JBCDFC010000025.1, forward strand.
CAGCCCTGGCGCCAGGGTAGTCCCGCGACCTTCCAGCCGTTCACACTCCCGCGGTGACCATCGCCATCGAGATCGCCCTCGAAGCCTTCGGCCACGTTGATGCAGTGCTCGACGCCCTCGATCTCCTCCGCCACGAGGCGCGCCGCTGCGAGAGAGCGGGCGCCTGAGCGGCAGATGAAGAGGAGGGTTTCCGGCATCCCGCCATCGGCGGCGGCGAACTGCGAAAGCTCGCTTAGAAAGGCTTGGTTCGGGGTCATGGCCGGGAAGCCGACCCACTCCACGGTCCAAGCCCGTTTGCCGGTTTCGCCAAGGTCGGGGAGGCCCACGAAGGACCATTCGGCACGGGTGCGGACATCCACAAGGCGTGCTGCAGGATCAGCCCCCAGAAGCTCCCAGGCTTCCTTAGGACCGATCTCAGACACCCGTGACGCTATCCCCACCATGTGCCCTCCCAAGCCTGCTTCTGGTCTCGGCGCGGGGTGCGGGGGGTGGTCGGATCTTGTGTCCGATTTTACCTTCCGTCGGCGCCTGGCCACTCCCGTAACCCCGGCGCCGGATTCGCGGCAAACAATTTGCGACCCGACTTTTACAGAAAATTAAGTTGCGATTCGGTGAATATTGGCGCACCGGAGGCGTGTTCGATTCGCGATATTTGGGGTGTACTTAAACAGACAAAGCCGGCGACCTGCGGTCCCCAGCATTACTTTGCTCTGCTCTCGTGCCGAGAATGTACGTCTGACAGGACCGTGACAGCAACGGGCACAGATCAGGAACATCAAAATTCGGTGTCACTACGATGACGCGAACGCAGTCGCCCGCCCCGAGCCAGTTTCGGGACGGCGAGCGCACATCAGTCTGGGCCGAACGGGCGTCGCGTCAGCTTGCGAGCTTTGCGATGCGCTGGTGCAGGCGAGAGACCTTACGGCTCGCCGCATTCTTGTGCAGCACGCCCTTCGCGGCGCTGCGCATGATCTCGGGCTGAGCAGCGCGCCACGCCTCGAGCGCCTTCGACTGATCACCCGTGGCGATCGCCTCCTCCACCTTGCGGATAAAGGTGCGCATACGGCTGCGCCGCTTCTTGTTAACGTCGGTGCGCTTCGCGATCTGACGGACACGCTTGCGTGCCTGGGGCGTATTGGCCATTGGCTTAAGATTCTCGTATCGATGTCGACAGGCGGCGGGAGATAGCCGAGCCGTGTGAAGGCGTCAACCGTTGGGTGCTGCGAAGCAGACGATAACGGCGCCCAGTCGAAAACGGATTGAGAGCGAATCAGCTCCCTTTGAAATGCGGCGTGCGTTTCTCGATGAACGCATCCATGCCTTCGCCCTTATCCTCGGTCGCGAAGAGGGCGTGGAAGAGCCGGCGTTCGAATCGCACACCCTCGGCGAGCGTCGTCTCATAGGAGCGGTTCACCGCCTCCTTGGTTGCCATCACCGCGAGCGGCGCCTTGTCGGCGATCTTCTGCGCGACAGCGACCGCCTCGTCGACAAGTTTGTCGGCCGGGAAAAGGCGGCTGACCAGGCCCGAGCGCTCCGCTTCCTCCGCATCCATGAACCGACCCGTGAGGTTCATATCCATGGCCTTGGACTTGCCCACGAAGCGGGTCAGCCGCTGGGAGCCGCCGGCACCCGGCATGACGCCGAGATTGATTTCGGGCTGGCCGAACTTCGCGTTGTCGGCGGCGAGGATCATGTCGCACATCATCGCAAGCTCGCAGCCACCGCCGAGCGCGTATCCCGCCACAGCCGCGATCACGGGCTTCCGGACGCGGGTCACAGTCTCCCATTCGGCAGTGATAAAGTCGTCGCGATAGGCATCGACGAAGGTCTTGGGCCGCATCTCCTTGATGTCGGCACCCGCAGCGAAGGCCTTCTCGTTCCCGGTGATCACGATAGCGCCGACGTCCGTATCCGCGTCGGCCTTCATCAAGGCCTCCCCCATCTCACGCATCAGCGCAGAGTTGAGCGCGTTCATGGCCGCCGGCCGGTTGATCCGGATGAGGGTCACATGCTCGCGACGCTCGACGACGATGTTCTCATAAGCCATGGGTCGACGGCTCCGCTGGGAGAGAGTTTCGTTGACGGCTGGCCGTGTAACCTCGGCATCACTGCGGATCAAGCGTCCTGGTATCGGTGTGCCGGTGCGCTTCTCATTTGCCCGCGTCACGATCTCGTCTAGAGGTCATCGAAGGGGCGTCGAAGGATCGCCTGTCATAGTGGTCGGCCCATGCACTTTATCGAACGTCTCCTCCAGAAGCAGATCACGATCCGTCAGGCGATCATCGCCGGCTTCGTTCTCGCGCTTCTCGCGGCGGGCTATGCGTTCACGGCCTATCGCAGCAATTGGTTCCCGGTGAACGTCATCCGTGAGGTGCGGGCCTTTGTCGGGGGGGATGGGGCCGCGCATCAGCGCACGTTGATGCAAAAGGTGCGAAACGATCTGGGTATCGCGCCTGAGCGGTTTCTCCATGACCGGGTGGTCTCGGCTGGGACGCCGCTTCAGGATGTGACGGCGCCTGCGGGTCTTTTCTCGGAAGATCGAGCGCTGCCAAAGTTCTGGGCGTCGCCTGCCCTCTCCCTAGACGATCTCCTGATGATCTATGGGGCGTTCGAGTTCGTGGATGCGCGCTTCGGTATCGTGATGCTGGATCCGCGGAGTGGCGAGATCCTGCGCCAGTGGCCGATCGCCCCCGGGGCCGAGACGGGCGCGCTCACCAAGGGTGGTGTGGAGCCGTCCAACGGGCTCATCGCCACGTCGTTCGCGGGCAACCTGAAGATCCAAGACTTCTGCGGAGCGTCCGTGTTCGAGGCGGAGCGCGAATACGTGCATCACGCCATCACGTTCCTGCCGGGCACGCCGGTCCTCTGGCACTGGGACACGGGCGATGCGGTCAAGCGACAGGCGGACGGGACGGAGCTGCAGCGCTTCTCCATCGTCGATTTGATGGCAGCGAACCCGGACGAGACATGGCTCCACATCCGCCTAAGCCCCTTTGCCTGGAGCTTCTCGGAGGTAGACGAGCTTGTGGACTGGCGGGCGGTCGCGCTCGGCACCAAGGATGGGCGACCAGTATCCGAGGCGGACCCTTTCCATGTGAACGATCTGCAGCCGGTGCCCGAAGACTTCCCAGGGATTGGGGCGGGAGAGCATGTCGCGATCTCCTTTCGCTCCCTCAACACCATTGCCATCGTCAACGTCGAGACGCTGGACATCGCGCACAAGATCCAGGAGGGGCTGAGCCGGCAGCACGACATCGATTTCAACGACGACGACACGGTTACAGTCTTCAACAATCGCAACCCGTTCGAGAACGTCCATATCTCCGGCTGGCAGCCGGGGCAGACCCATGTCACGCCGGTGTTCGACACGTCGTCGATGCGCCATGCCAACCGCGCCCATGGCAACCACACGAAATACGGGCCCGAGAGCTTCGTGATCCTGGATTACCACGGGCGGGTCTACGCGGTTGAGAACGGGCAGCTCGTCCTTCTGTTCGAGAACCTGTGGTCGTCGGATCAGGTTCTGGAACTGCGGAACGTCTGGACATTTCCGCGCGCGGATTACGAGCGCCATGTGGCGGCTTGCGGTGGCTGATCGGCCGGTTCAGCGCTGGCAGCGGGAGCAGTAGAAGCTCGAGCGGCCGGATTGGACGATGCGCAGGATGCGGCCCTTGCAGCCCTCGCACCGGCAGGGCTCGTTCTCGCGGCCATAGGCGCGAAAGCTGTGCTGGAAGTAGCCGAGTTCGCCGTCCGCGTGGCGGTAGTCGCGGAGCGTTGAGCCGCCAGCGGCGATGGCTTCTTCCAGCGTCGCGCGGATCTCTTGGGCGAGGAGGTCGATGCGCGCAGCGGAGATGCTGCCCGCGATCCGGCGGGGATGGATCCCAGCGCGGTGCAGCGCCTCGCAGACATAGATGTTGCCGAGCCCAGCGACGACGGTCTGATCCAATAGCGCGGCTTTGATGGGCGTTCCCTTTCCCTTGAGACGCGCGGCGAGGACTGGGCCGGAGAAGGCGTTGCCGAGCGGTTCGGGCCCCAGCTTGGCGAGCCAGGGATGCTCCTCGATCGTGGCAGTGGGCCAGAGGTCCATGGCGCCAAAGCGGCGGACATCGTTGTAGATGACGCGGGCGCCAGTATCGGTCTCGATCTCGATATGGTCGTGGGGGCCGGGCTCGGGCGTGCGGTGGACGAAGCCGCCGACCATCTCGAGCGGGGCCCCTTCGGCCTCGGCCTGGGAAACCAGCATCCGGCCGGTCATGCCGAGATGGATCAGCCAGGTCTCTCCGTCGTCGAGGGCGGCCAGCATCGTCTTCGCGCGCCGTGCGATGCCCTCGACGCGCCGTCCCTGCAGCCGGGCGGCGAAGCGTTCGGGCAGCGGCCAGCGCAAATCTGGGCGCCGCTGCTCCACCCGTGCGAGGACGGCGCCCTCGAGCACGGGGAGAAGACCCCGGCGCACGGTCTCGACCTCTGGCAGCTCAGGCATCGCAGCGCTCCATGATGCGGCCATATCCCGACCGTGCAGGCGTCGGAAGGGGCCCGGGTGTCCTGGGCGTCTTTGATCGACGCGCCGACCAGAGCGCTTTTTGACGAAACGTGCTCACCGCCGCTCCGTCATTGCCGGGCTCGACCCGGCAATCCAGCACCACTGTCCGTGGATACCCGGGTCAAGCCCGGGCATGACGTGGGTACTTGAGGCCGGACGATGCTCTAAACATCTAGGCACACCGCGCCGCTGTCCGCGACCGTCATCCCCAGGCGCGACCGGGGGATCCAGGGACCGGCGCTCGGTGTCTTGGCCCGCCGCGCCTCACGCGCGTTCGAAGCCGCGCATGACGTCCCAGTCGGTGACGACGCGGTCGGATTCCTCGATCTCCCATCGGGCGGCGCGCGTGTAGTGGTCGACGACCTCACCGCCGAAGGCTGCGCGCAGCATGTCCGAGCTTTCGAATGCATCGGCGGCGGCGCGCAGGGTCTTCGGGATCTCGCGTGCTTCGGCGGCCTGATAGACATCGCCGCTCGTCTCAGGCTCGAGCGCGAGGCCCTTTTCGATCCCATCAAGGCCGGCGGCGAGCTGGGCCGCGAGCGCGATGTAGGGGTTGAGATCCGCGCCCCCGATCCGGCACTCGACCCGGACACCCGGCGTGTCGATCCCGCACACGCGGAAGCCCGCGGTGCGGTTGTCCGTCGACCAGACCGCCCGGGTCGGGGCGAAGAGGCCGACGGTGAAGCGTTTGTAGCTGTTCACATAGGGCGCGAGCGCCAGCGTGATCGCATCGGCATGGGTCAGCAGCCCGGCCAGATAATGCCGCATCGTCGTCGACATGCCATGGGGCGCCGCGGGGTCGTAGAAGGCCGGGCCGTCAGCACCCGCCAGCGACTGGTGGATGTGGGAGGAGGAGCCCGCCCGGTCCGTCGCGTATTTCGCCATGAAGGTCGCCGCATGGCCGTGGGCGAAGGCGATCTCCTTCACTGCGTTCTTGACGATGGAATGGTTGTCTGCCGTGGCGATGGCACCGTCATAGCGGATATTGATCTCCTCCTGCCCCGCCTCGGCCTCTCCCTTGGTGTTCTCCACCGGCACGCCCGCGCCATAGAGGCCGTTGCGGATCGCGCGCATCACCGCCTCTTCCTTGGTCGTGCCCATGATCGCGTAGTCGAGATTGTAGCGGCCGAGCGGCTGCAGCCTGTTGTACTGCCCGTCGCGGAGCGCATCGAAGCCCTCCTGAAAGAGGAAGAACTCAAGCTCCGTCGCCATTGCAGGCTCGAACCCCATGGCCCGGGCGCGCTCGACCTGCCGCTTCAGGATCGAGCGCGGGGCGACGGCAACCTCGCCATGGCTGTGATGATCGAGGAAATCGCACATGACCATGGCGGTGCCGGGCAGCCAGGGCACGCGGCGGAGCGTGGCGAGATCGGGTTTGTGAACGTAGTCGCCATAACCCTTCTCCCAGCTCGCCGAGGCGTAGCCGGGCACTGTCGACATCTCCACATCCGTGGCGAGGAGGTAATCGCAGCCATGGGTCTCTTCATGGGCCGCATCGAGGAAGTGGCGCACATGGAAGCGCTTACCCATGAGCCGTCCCTGCATGTCGACGACGCAGGTCAGCACCGTGTCGATCTCGCCGGCCTCGGCCGCGTCGGCCAGCGCCGTCATGGTCAGATTACCCGTCATCGTCCCCACCCTTGGTCTGTCGCTGGGCGAAGCTGCCCCGGAACGCGGGGCGCAGTAAAGCGCGGCGGCGCAATCGCGTCAGCGCCGCGCGACGATCCGTTCGCCGCCGATGTTGCTTACGTGCCGAATCGACGGATCCCGTGCCGATGGAGCGCGCCGGGAGAGAGGGGGTGCGCGGCACGCTTCTGCAGCAGCCCGTAGAAGACTCAGTATTGAAGACTGTGTGCACGGCATTCGAAGGCGTGTTGACGTAGTGTCAATTGCTTCCGTTTGTCGGAAAGGACTTTCATGTGATGGTAGTCGATGTATACATCTATGCGTCGCGTCTTTCGTTCCGTCCCCTCTGTTTGCTTCGCGCTTACCCCCACAGCTCAGCGACGTCTCGCAGGCCGACCGGGCCGTCCGACGTCTCTGTGAGGGTGAAGAAGCGGGTCGCGCCACGATGCGCGGCCGAACGACAATGACGGCGGTTGCGGCGACCCCACCAAACAGCGCACCGCCAGCCAAGAAGGAAATCCCTATGGCGACCATCAGCGGTGAGCAGAAGACCTGGCACAAGATCACACTCGATTTCGAGGCACCGCAGAGCTTCTCAGAGACGCCAGAAACCTTTCGCGACTATCGCCTGGATGTGGTCTTCACGAATGCGACCACAGGCGAGAGCTATCGGGTTCCCGGCTTCTTCGCCGCCGATGGCGACGCGTCTGAGACGGGGGCGACCTCGGGCACCGTATGGCGGGTGAACTTCAATCCGCCGTCCGAGGGTGAGTGGACTTACGAAACCTCGTTCCGGACCGGCAACGATATCGCAGCCTCGACCAATCCGAACGCTGGTCAGGCCGTCGGGTTCATCGATGGGGAGACCGGTGGGTTCAGCGTCGCCGCCACGGACAAGGGCGGCGAGGATTTCCGTGCCAAGGGGATGATCCTGCAGGATGAGGGGACGCATTACCTGCAGCATCAAGGGGACGGCGACTACTTCATCCGCGGCGGTCCCGGCGTGCCGGAGAACTTCCTCGCGACCGCTGATTTCGACGGCTGGCGGCGGGGTTTTGATCCCAACAACCCGAATGATCCGTCGCCCGGGAATGACAGCCCGAACAATGTCGCGCGCCATCAGTTCGCCGAGCATCTGAGCGATTTCTCGGGCTCCAACGCCGATCTGTGGTCGACCGATGGGGAGAACGCGACGAACGGCCAGGCGATCCTGGGAGCTGTCGATTACCTCTCCGACCAGGGGCAGAACACGATCTACCTTCTGACGAACACCATCGGCGGCGACGGCCAGGATGTGAGCCCTTGGGTGGACCCCAACCTCTATAAGGTCGGCAAGAACAAGAACTCGATCCAGGACGCCGTGAACGACACAAGCGGCGTCCAGGCCGACGATTTCTCGGTCTACGACGTCTCCAAGCTCGACCAGTGGGAGCGTTTGTTCGACTACATGGACGAGCGCGGGATCTACAAGAACGTGCTGTTCCAGGAGACCGAGAACGACCAGCTTTTGAACGGCGGCACGAATGTCTCGGGCTCGAGCCTTAGCGTCGAGCGGCTGGTCTATATGCGCGAGATGATCGCCCGCTTCGGCCACAACAACGGCATTCAGTGGAACCTGGGCGAAGAGAACACGCAGACCGATCAGCAGCGCATCGACATGGCCGAATGGGCGAAGGCGGTGGACCCCTACGACCATCTCGTCGTGATCCACACCTTCCCCGGTCAGCATGGGCAGGTCTACGATCCGCTGCTGGGTGTGGAGGCATTCGACGGCCCGTCCTTCCAAACGGGCGCTGGCAATATCCGCCAGCGCACGACGCAGTACATTGAGGACTCGGCCGATGCCGGCGATCCGTGGGTCATCAGCTGGGACGAGGACTCAGGCAATGCCGCCGATGTCAGTTCGAACAACACGAACCCCGATGAGACGCGGCCGCTCCGCGAGGGTTTCTGGGGTCACCTGACCGCGGGCGGTACTGGCGCCAACTGGTACCTCAAGGGTAATGGCTTCGGCGGGCACTCCTTCGACCAAAACCTCGACGACTTCACACAGTTCGAGGTGATCTGGGACTGGACCGAGGCCGCAACCTCCTTCTTCAACACCTATGTTCCCTTCTGGGAAATGACGATGGACGATGGGGCGACGTCGAACGGCAACGACTTCGTCATGTCGAAGGACGGCGACTACTACGTCATCTACGCGAAGTACGGGGCCGCCGACGACATCCGGTTGGACCTGAGCGGCCATGGCGGCGAGAGCTTCGACACCTTCTGGTACGATCCACGCAATGGCGGTCCGCTGATCGATGCGGGGCAGGTTTCGGGCGGCGGGTTTGTCGAGTTCGACAACCCGCCCAACACCGTCGGGAAGGATTGGGTGCTCTTCGTGCGGAACAGCGCCCTGCCGGACACGCCGCCGAGCGTGCCGCCTTCGGATGCGCCAGGCGGTGGAACTGGGGGCGGTGGCACGGGTGGCGGCAGCGATCCCATTGAAATCGACCTCCGCCTGATCGAGCCCGGCGCAGACAGTGACGAAGGCGCGCTGCAGGACGGTGCGACCGTGGATCTCGACGACTTCACCAACGGGATCAGCGTCTCGGCGGTGCCGGACGGGAGCATCGGCAGCGCCGTCTTCTCGCTGGATGGCGCCGTGCTGCAAACGGAGAACATCGCGCCCTACGCCCTTTTCGGCGACACGGGCGGCGACTTTAAGGGCGGTGCCATCGCGCCCGGCAGCCATGAGCTGAAAGTCGATGTCTATTCGGGCAGCAACGGCGGCGGCCAATTTCTCGGCAGCAAAACCGTCAGCTTCGATGTCCTCGCCGCCGATGACGGCAACACCGGCGGTGGTGGCAGTGGAGGGGGCGGCGGCACCGGTGGAGGGGGGACTGGTGGCGGCGGGGGCGGCAACCCGCCACCGCCGAGCACCAGCGACGGCGCCTTCATCGAGAATGACGGCCTTGTCGTGATCGAGTTCGAGTCGGCCAGCGCCCTACCCGATGCCTGGCGCAGCGCATCCTCCTATTCCTCGAGCAAGTCGCCGAGCGTGAACAACCCAGGTGCGGCCGCCGCGGACGACTTCATCGTCTGGGAGGGGCCCCAGTACTTCAACAATCCGGGCAACGGCCAGATCACTTACCAGGTGCAGATCGAGACACCTGGCCTCTACACCTTCGACTGGCACAACCAGGTCGGCAACGGCACGAACACGACCGAGCATAACGACACCTGGCTCAAGATCGACGCGGACGCCTTCTATGCCGTCAAAGGCAACTCGGTCGTCCGACCGAAGGGCGCATCCTCGGACAACGACTACCCCAACGGCGCGGGTCTGCCGAATGGCGGCGGCGCCGATGGCTGGTTCAAGGTCTATTCCTCGGGCGCCAACAACTGGAAATGGTCGGCGCGCACCAGCGACAGCGACGCCCATACAATCGTCGCGAGGTTCGACGCGCCGGGGGTCTATGACATCCACATCTCGGCGCGCTCATCCTCGCATATCCTCGACCGGATGATCCTGGTGAACGAGGCGGTCTATGACGGCAATCCGCGTAACTTGAACCTGCCGGAGTCCAACCGTGTCGAGGTGAGCGGCGTTCCGGTGGATCCTCCCCCGCCCCCACCGCCCAACTTGGCGCCCACGGCGGATCCCGACAGTGCGGATGTCACGGCGGGCGACGCAGTGACGATCGATGTCCTCGCGAATGACAGCGATCCCGAAGACGATCCGATGACCATCGAGCTTGCCGATACCGGCAGCCTCGGAACCGCCAGCCTGCAGAACGGGCAGATCCTCTACACTGCCAATGGCGGCGATGGCGGCACGGATCAGGTGACCTACCGGGCCGTCGATAGCGCCGGGAACAAGAGCGCGCTGACGACCGTGACCATCGCAGTCGCGCCGCAGCCGCAGGACGACCCACCGCCGCCCCCGCCACCGCCTGCCCCGTCCGGCCCGCTCCTTTCCGTGGCCTTGGCGAACACCACGACCGATCAGCGCGTCGCCGATCTCGAGAACGACGCGACGATCGAGATCGACGGGCTCGGCGCCATCCCGCTCACGATCTATGCGGAGCTGACGGCCGACGGGCAGTCCGCGGGCATCAAGAGCGTGGTGCTCGATGCGCCCGGCATCGACAAGCAGACGGAGTCGATCGAGCCCTATGCGCTCTTCGGCGATGCAGGCAGCGACTTCAATCCGGGTGCGACGCTCGGCTCGGGCGACTACAGCGTCACGGTGACGGCCTTCGACAAGAAGGGTGGCAAAGGGAACGTCCTCGAGACGCAGACGATCAACTTCACCCTGACGGCCGCGCCTCAATCCTCACCGCCCAACACGGCACCGATTGCTGTGGATGACGCAGTCGCGCTCGACGAGGATACGACCGGCAGCTTCGATGTGCTGGCAAACGACAACGATGCGGAGGGCGGGCCCCTCACGATCGCGATCGTCGACGGCCCGGACAAAGGAAGTGCTGAGGTTCAGGGCGGACAGATCGTCTACACCCCCGGTGCGAACGAGAACGGTGCCGACAGCCTGAGCTACACGCTGACCGATGCGGAGGGGCTGACGAGCGACGCCGCGACCGTCTCGATCACCATCAATCCGGTGAACGACGCACCCGTCCTTGCCCCGCTGACCGCCGAGGTCGAGGAGAATGCCGAGAGCGGTGTCCTAACCTATGCGGGCAGCGATTTCGGCTTCGATCCCGACGGTTCGACGCTCTTCTTCTTCGATGCCGAGAGCGACCAGGGCGGCCAGGTAACCTTGGCCGGAGAAGCGTCGATCCTGCAATACGCACCGGCGGCGGATTTCGTGGGGACCGAAGTCATCACCGTCACGCTCTGGGATCAGGCCGATGCAGCGGTCACCAGTCAGACCACTGTGACGGTCGAGGTGACGCCGGAGGCGGATGCGGACCCGGTTCCGCCGCCCGATCCAGATCCTTCGGGAACGCTCGTCAAGGCGGTGAACATCGGCGGCCAGGCGGTCAACGGGACGGACGGCATTCAGTACGAGGCCGACACCTACTCCGTCGGCAACACGTTCGGGACGGGCAATGTGGAGATCGCGGGGACAGACAATGACGCGCTGTTCCGGTCCGAGGCCTGGTCCCCATCGCCCAACGGCCTGAACTATGGCTTCGCCGTCGAGGAGACGGGCACGTATCGCGTCGAGCTCGATTTCGCCGAGATATGGAGCGGGGCGATGGCGGCCGGCGCTCGGGTCTTCGATATCGCGATCGAGGATGTGGCGGTGGAGCAGGGCTTCGACATCTACGAGGCCGTGGGGTTCAGGACCGCGACCACGGTGGCCTTCACGACCGAGGTCGCCGACGGCGTCCTCGATATCGCGCTGTCGAAGGTGGTACAGAACCCGAAGCTGTCGGCGATCCGCATCTTCAAGGAGGATGCGGCGGATGTTGCGGGCGATGTGGGCGGCGAGGTTTCGCAATATCTCGATTTCTTCGCGGCCGATCCCGCGACGGACGTGACGCTCGGTGCAATCACGCCCGGGGCCCCGCTCGGCTTCGCGGTCGATCCGAGCTTGATCACGGTCTATGGCACCGAAAAACCCGGAAGCGATGCTGTCGAGAGCGTGACCTATGCCTATGGCGGGAAGACCCAAGTCGAGAACTTCGATCCCTATGCGGTTTTCGGAGACCTGGAGGAGGACTTCCTTGAAGGGAGCGGCTTCGCATCCGGCCCGAATGTGATCGATGTGACCGTCCATGCGGGCCCGGACGGTACCGGTGCGGTATTGGAGGAGTTCGAGTTGAGCTTCACGGCCTAGCGCGCCGTCGCACGTCAATTGCTCATGTCATGCTCGGGCTCGACCCGGGCATCCATGGCCGGTGGTGCTGGATTGCCGGGTCGAGCCCGGCAATAACGTAACGCGCGTGAGCACGTCGGTTCAAAAGACAATCCAGCGTCATCCCCGGCATGACCCGGGAATGCATCACCGGAACTCAGCGGTTCGCGCATTGCAGCTAGCGCATCAGGCGGTTGCGCCTTCGAGTGTCGCGATCTCGGTTTCAGAAAACAGGCGGCTCCGAACCAGGAAGCGGCGCTCAGTCCCGTTGTCCAGGCTGAACATGCCGCCGCGGCCGGGCACCACGTCCAGAATGAGCTGCGTGTGCTTCCACGCCTCGAACTGCGGGCCTGAGATCCAGACCTCCGCCCCGTCGATCTCACCGAGGCGCACATCGCGAGAGCCGATCGGGAACTCTCCCTTGGGATAGCACATGGGCGAGGAGCCGTCGCAGCAGCCACCGGACTGATGGAAGATGACCTCGCCATGCCGGCCGCGGATCTCTTCCAGCAGGGATCGCGCGGCGTCGGTCGCGGTCACGCGCGCCAGGGCTTCCGTGCCAGGCAGCGGCGCGTCATCGGTGACGCAGGTGATCGGCGCATCGGTCATCTTGGTCTCCCTTTATGGCTCTTGCTCATCACCATATCCGAGCGTTGCGGTCGGCTACAGGCCTTAGTCCAAGATCAAGTCCGGCTCCGCCGTGCGTCGATGAAACTTTTGATGAAGAAGACGAGCGCCATCGCCGAGGTCGCCATCATCAGCCCGATCCGCAGGATGGCCGCCCCATCGCCGCGCCCGATCGCCCCGCTGAGCGGCATGATCAGGGCAACGAGCACCACCAGGGTCAGAACGACGGCGATATGGGCGATCACCTTGTTCTCGACCTTCACGCCGCCATGGCAAAGCGCGAGAGCGATGCCGAAGCCCGCGGGGATGAGCGGCGTGATCGAGGCGCCCCCACTCATGAAGTAAGCGATTACCGATACGCCGATCAGCACGGCTGCGTTGATCAGGTTTGCCGTATGCGCTTTCACCGCCGTCTCCTCCATTCCGGGTGCGTTGCCAGAGATTTAAGCGGCAGTCGGGTTTGATCAATCGCAGCGATGCAGGCAATGCCGTCACATCGGTCACCGACCGGGCACCCGACGGTCACGTGCAGAGGGGCCGCCGCCGATCCGATCCCATCGCATAGGCTCAAAAGGCGGTTCTGCAGGGCGGAAAATGCCCCTCAGCGCCCGTCCAGCGCGATCACGACTGAGCGATTTCGGCCTTCGAGGCGCGCAGAGTTGTCGCAGAAGACCCAGATGAGCTTGACCGAGGCACCCAGCATTCCAGGTACCTGACCGAAACTGTCAACTACTAGAGGAAAGGACTGACGCAATGACGACCGTTGACACGTTGATCCGGGCTGGGCGCTCCCTTCCCGATATGCGTTTCGCCCATTGGCCGCTTCGCATCATGCTTGCAGCTTTCATCTTCTACCAGGGCATCTCCAAGGCCCCGATCAGCGCGGATGATGCGGAGTCGTTCGGCGTGCCACTGCTGCTTTGGGGCGCTGCGGCCTTCGGTGAGATGCTCGCCGGCGTGCTGCTGATCGCCGGGGGTGTGCTGATCAACAACTTCTGGGGCGATTTGATGACGCGCGTCGGTGGCCTGATGCTGGCCGTCATCGTCGTGAGCGTGCTGGTCGTCGTCTACTGGGCGCCGATCTCGACGATCTTCTTGGCCAACCAGTTCCATCTACTGCTGCTCGCAGGCGGCCTTTACTTCTTCGCGCGCGGCAACGCCGCCTGAAGAACCCGGAACGACGATGAAAAAAGGCAGGGCGAGCGCCCTGCCTTTCTTCGTATCCAAGAGGCTGTGATCAGAAGAAGCCCAGCTTGTTCGGGCTGTAGCTGACCAGCATGTTCTTGGTCTGCTGATAGTGGTTCAGCATCATCTTGTGGTTCTCACGCCCGATGCCGGACTGCTTGTA
>JBCDFC010000026.1:0-29078 GCA_039178805.1 Pseudomonadota bacterium
CCCACGGCCGACGACTACATCCTGCGCGATCCAGAGGTGAACGCCCGCATCGTCGAGGCGTTTCGCGCCGAGGGTGCCGATGCCTGGTACGCGGACGGCGCCAAGGAACGCTTCCTGGCCGGGCGCAACGACGCGGATCAGTGGGAGAAGGTCGACGACATCCTGGATGTCTGGTTCGACTCAGGCTCGACCCATTCCTTCGTGATGCGCGACCGAGAGGACGGCGTCTGGCCCGCGGACGTGTATCTCGAGGGCACGGATCAGCACCGCGGCTGGTTCCATTCTTCGATCCTGCAGGCCTGCGGCACCCGCGGGCGCGCGCCCTACAAATCGGTCGTCACCCACGGCTTCACGCTCGACGAGAAGGGCATGAAGATGTCCAAGTCGCTGGGGAACATCGTCGCCCCGGCCGAGATCATCAAGCAGTACGGCGCTGATATCCTGCGCCTCTGGGTGGCGCAGACGGACTTCACCGCCGATCAGCGCATCGGGCCCGAGATCCTGAAGGGTTCGGCCGACAGCTATCGCCGGCTGAGAAACGGTTTCCGCTTCCTCCTCGGCGCCCTCCACGGGTTCACCGAGGAGGAGCGGGTACCGGTCGAGGAGATGCCGGAGCTCGAGCGCTGGGTCCTGCATCGCCTGGCTGAGCTGGATGACGAGGTGCGCGCCCGCTACCGCGCCTTCGACTATGATGGCGTGTTCTCGCGGCTCTTCGCCTTCATCACCTCGGACCTCTCGGCCTTCTATTTCGACGTGCGCAAGGACAGCCTTTACTGCGACGCCTTCGACGCACCGAAGCGCCGGGCCGCGCGCACGGTGATGGACGCACTCTTCCAGCGGCTGACGACCTGGCTCGCGCCGATCCTTGTCTTCACGATGGAGGAGGTCTGGCTCGCTCGCTTCCCTGGCGAGGACAGCTCCGTGCATCTGCAGGACTTCCCCGAGACGCCCGCCGCCTGGCGCGACGAGGCATTGGCCGCGAAATGGGCGAAAGTCAGGGCCGCGCGGCGCGTCGTGCTCGGCGCGCTCGAGATCCGGCGTCGGGACAAGGAGATCGGCGCTTCCCTCGAAGCCGCCCCCTGCCTGATCCTTGCCGATCCAGACATGGCGGCGGTCGCGCGAAGCGTCGATATGGCCGAGATCTGCATCACCTCGGGCTTTGAGCTGCGTGAGGGCGAGCCGCCGGCTGAGGCCTTCCGCCTCGACGACCCGGCCATCGGCGTGTTGTTCAAGCGGGCGGAGGGCAAAAAGTGCCTGCGCTGTTGGAAGATCCTGCCGGATGTCGGCCAACACCGGCATCCCGGGCTCTGCCTCCGCTGCGACCAGGTCGTGGGCTAAGAGCGCAGCGCGCACCCCATGGCCAAGCTCACGCCCGCGATGCGCGCTCTCCTCTGGTCGGCCGGGATCATCTTCCTGGCCGACCGGCTCACGAAATGGGCGGTGATCGATCTCATCGACTTGCCGCGCATCGGCCGCATGGAGGTCGTGGACCCATTCCTGAACTTCGTGATGGCCTGGAACGAAGGCATCAATTTCGGCCTGACCTTCGCCCCGCCCGAGATCATGCGCTGGACGCTGATCGTCCTCGCCATCGGGATCTCGCTCGGTCTCTTCGTCTGGTCGCGAAAGCGTGGCGACATGCCCGTGGCCATAGGCTCCGGCATCGTGATCGGCGGCGCGCTCGGCAATGCTTGGGACCGCGTGCAATACGGCGCAGTCGCGGACTTTCTCAATATGAGCTGTTGCGGTATCAGCAACCCTTACGCGTTCAATATCGCGGATGTGGCGATCTTTGCGGGTGCAGCCCTGATCGCCTGGAAAGCCTGAGCGTGACATAGGAGACAGCCATGGCACGACGCATCGCGACCATTCTTGCCGTTCTTGGCGCGGCAGCGGCCCTTGCCGCCTGCGACAAGATCGGCAACCCCATCGAGGTGATGAGCTCGAAGAAGCCCACACCGGACGAATTCCAAGTGGTTGCACGCGCACCGATTTACGTGCCGCCCGCCGCGCGACAGCGGTCGAACGACCTCACAGCGTTGCCCACGCCGCAGCCCGGCACACCCTCCCCGCTTGAGCCCGATCCCAACCGCTCCGCTCAACAGGCGCTCCTCGGGAGCAGCGCGGCGGCCCAAACGACCGCCGCTGCCAACGGGCCGAGCGAGGGTGAGCAGGTGCTCCTCGGTGCCGCGGCCGCAGGGAGCAATGCCGAGATCCGCACAACGCTTGAAGAGGACGCGGTCGCCGAGGCCGAAGCAGAAGCCGCCGGCCCCTACGAGCCCCCATCCATCTTCGAGGTCATCGGGCTAAGCGACGCGCCGACCTTCGACCCAGAAGACGTGGTGGACCCGGTGGCCGAAAGTCAGAGGTTGCAGCGGGAGGGAATCGCCGCCCCGAACGACCCTGCGGCGCAGCCTGATCCAGCGACCGGCGCACCCGCCACCGACGGCTGAGCCAAGGCGCGCCAACCTGCGGCAACGATGCCATTTCGGTCATCGGGGCTTACAGCCGCGCGTCCAAGGCCTATCTCCGCTTGGAGGATGTTTCCAGGGAGATGCCAGATGCACCAACCCCACGGGTTCGAGGCCCGGACCATACCGACCGGCGCCTTGATGCTAGCGCTTGGCCTTGCCGCCGCATTTGCGGCACCTCATGTCCTTGCCGACACGTCGAAACCGGCAACGGAAGCTGAGGCGGCTGGCGCTTCCGACACGGCCGGGGAGAAGGACTGGCCCTTCCCAGAAACCACGACCTTCACACTCGACAACGGGATGCAGGCCGTCGTGATCGAGGATCACCGCGTTCCGGTCGTAACCCATATGGTGTGGTACCGGGTGGGCGCCGCGGACGAGCCCTGGGGTAAGTCCGGTATCTCCCATTTCGTTGAGCACCTGATGTTCAAGGGGACCGACAAGATCCCCGAGGGCGCCTTCTCCAAGGTCGTCGCCGCCAATGGCGGGCAGGACAACGCCTTCGCCTCCTGGGATTACACCGCCTACTTCCAGCGCATCGCGGCCGACAGGCTCGGCACCGTGATGGAGATGGAAGCGGACCGCATGAAGAACCTGCGGCTCACGCCCGAACTCGTCGAGACCGAACGCGGGGTGATCATCGAGGAGCGCAACAGCCGCACCGACAATGACCCGAGCGGCGTCTTCGGCGAACAACTCCGCGCGGCCCTTTATCTCAACCACCCCTATGGCGTTCCGATCATCGGCTGGCGGCATGAGATTGAAGAGCTGAGCATCGATGATGCTCAGGCCTTCTACGATCGATACTACGCGCCCGATAATGCGGTGCTGGTGGTAGCCGGCGATGTGGAGCCCGAAGAGGTCGAGCGGCTCGCCAACATCCACTACGGCCCGCTGAGCGCGAGCGGCAATCCCCCGGACGCCCGTCCGTCGGAGCCGCCCCAGCTCGCCCCACGGCGCCTGTCCATGGCCGACCCGCGCGTCCGGCAGCCCTATGTCATCCGCTACTACACCGTGCCCGCCTATGGGCCGGAGGCGAAGGAAGAAGCGGCTGCACTCTCGGTCCTGGCGGACATCCTGTCGGACGGGAAATCATCGCGCTTTACCCAGGCGCTCGAGTTCGGGGACGGACCGGCCGTAGGGTCGTCTGCATGGTACATCCCGACGGCGCGCGACATCACGACGTTCGGCGTCTATGCGGCGGCGAAGCCGGGGCGCACGCTCGAAGAGGTCGAGGAAGCGATCGACGCCGAGCTCGCGCTGATGGCAGCTGAAGGTCCGACCGAGAAAGAGCTCGAGCGCGTCAAACGCGCCGCGCGAGCCGATATGATCTACGGCCTCGACAACCAATCGCGACTTGCGCGCATGTATGGCGCGGCCCTCACGATTGGTCTCACCGTCGAAGATCTGGAGGGCTGGCCTCAGCTTCTGGAAGATGTGACCGCTGAAGATGTGAAGCGCGCGGCAGGCGAGATGCTGGATCTCCGACGCTCCGTCACGGGCTATCTGATGCAGAGCGAGGAGAACGCAGGATGAGTACGATGAACCGTTCCCGCCGCCCCCTCGGCGCGCTCTTGATCCCCATGGCGTTGCTCGCATCCGCACTCTCGCCAGCTGCCTGGGCTGAGACACAGTTCAACGTGCCCGTCGAGGAGGTCACGAGCCCTGCCGGCACGACCTTCTGGCATGTCGAGGCGCCGCTCGTGCCCATTGTGACCGTCGACATCGTGTTCGTCGGTGGCGCTCGGCTCGATCCGGAGGGCAAAGAGGGCGCGACCCGCCTCGTCACCGCTCTCCTCGACGAGGGCTCGGCCGATCTCGACGCCGTCGCGGCCTCGGACCGGCTGAACGAACTCAACGCCCGCATCAGCTACACCGCCCGCCGCGATACCGTACGTGTCGATGCGAGCATGCTGGTCGAGCGGATGCGCCCTTCAGCCGAGTTCCTGAACGACACGCTGACGGAGCCGCGCTTCGATCCGGACGCGATCGAGCGGGTGCGCACGCAGCTTCTGGCCTCGATCGCCTCGGACGAGACCGACCCCAACGCCCGCGCGCGCGACGCGTTCTTCGCCCGCAGCTTCCCCGGCCACCCCTTCGCGCGCCGCACCGACGGCACGGCCGAGAGCGTTGGTTCGATCACGCGCGAAGATCTGCTGGAGCAACATAGCCGAATGATGAGCCTCGACCGCGCCTACATCGCCGTCGTCGGCGATCTCGACGCGGCAGCGGCAGGTGAGCTCGTCGACATCATGCTGGCGGGCATCCCCGCGACCGCCCCTGACGATGCAGCTCTGCCACCGGCGCCCGAGGGCACGCCCCCGCCGGGCATCGAAGTGGTGGAACTCGAGATCCCGCAATCCGTCGCGATCTTCGGCCATGCCGGGATGGAGCGTTCGGATCCCGACTACATCCCCGCCTTCGTGATGAACTACATCCTCGGTGGCGGTGGCTTCTCCTCCCGTCTCATGACCGAGGTGCGGGAGAAGCGCGGCCTCGCCTATGGCGTCTACGCCTATCTCTCAACACTCGACGGCGCGCCCCTTTATATCGGCAGCGTGCAGACCGAGAACGCCCGCATCGGAGAGAGCCTGGACGTCATCAGGGCCGAGTGGCAGCGTATGGCCGAGGGCGGCGTGACGGACGAGGAACTCGCCAACGCTAAGCGCTACCTGACCGGCGCCTTCCCGCTCCGCTTCGACTCGAACGGCAAGATCGCGGGCTTCCTTTCAGCCGCGCAGGAGTTCGATCTCGGCCTCGACTATATCGAGAAGCGCAACGGTCTGGTCGAAGCCGTCACCGCCGAAGACATCGCCCGGGTCGCGAAACGCCTCCTCGACGAAGACGCCCTATCAATCGTGGTGGTCGGCCAACCAGCCGGCCTCTGACAACAACGGCTCTCGAACCACCGAGCCTCTGGTCGCGCGTAAGACCGTCTTCTGACCTGAGTGCTCGTGGGGACCTGTGTCATTGCCGGGCTTGACCCGGCAATCCAACGCGAAAAGGCATGGATGCTCGGGTCAAGCCCGAGCATGACATGAGCGGATGAGGTCGAAGAAGCGCCCTAACCGCGCTGTCGGAGCCGATCCGACCATGAGGCCAAGGCGTCGGCGATCAGGATCTTGTCGGAGCCGAGCACGAAGCAGCGCACGCCATGGGCAGTCCAGCGGTCGAGCAGTTCGCGGCACTCGTCCGGTGTCGGCGCGAAGACCGGCATCATGACAGGCAGCGCGTTCTCGATGGCCGCATCGACCATCCGGGCCACGCTGTCGGCAACGCTTGGGTGGCGCCAATTCCCATGATGACCCATGGAGACCGAGAGATCGAAGGGGCCGACCATCAGCGCGGCTAGGCCCTCGGTCGCGGCGATGGCCTCGATATTGCGCGCACCCTCCGCCGTTTCGACCAATGCAATCGCGCCGACGCGGCGCTCTTCATCGGCGACATAGCGCGACCAGTCGCGGATGTAGTGGCCGCCCGATCGGCAACACGGGCAGGCGCCGCGGAGCCCCTCAGGCCCAAAGCGCGTGGCAGCGACGATCTCAGCCGCCTGCTCGGCCGTCTCGAGGTTCGGGATCACGACATGGCGGATACCGGCGTCCAGGGCCTTCATGATCTGCACGGGATCGGATGTGGGCAGGCGAATTGCGGCGGCGATGTCGTTGGCATCGGTGGCGCGGGACAGGCGCTCTGCCGTATCGATACAGAAGGGTCCGTGCTGCGTGTCGAAGATCGTAAAGTCGAAGCCGTTCAACCCGAGCATGTCGATCAGCTCAGGTGCCGCGATCTGCGTCCACGTGCCGAGCGTCACATGCTCAGAAGCCAGAAGCGCGCCGAGGTTGAGGGTCATGAGCCGAGGCCCAGGATGGCCTTGCATTTGATCTCGACCAAAATGCCGGGCATCGAGAACCCCTTCACCGCAAATCCGGTCCAGGTCGGATAGGGGGGTGCGGTGAAGTAGCGGTCCTTCACGGCGAGGAAGGTCTTGAGGTCCGCCATGCTCTCGGTGAACCAAGTCTCAAGCTCAACCACATCGGCGAAGGTTGCGCCCGCGGCCGCGAGGACCTTGCCGACATTCTCAAAGGCTTGGACGAACTGAGCCTCGGTGCCTTCGACCACCTTCAGATCGGCATCGCGGCCGACTTGGCCCGAGAGATACAGCGTGTCGCCGATCAGGATGCCAGGGGCGTAGTGATAGGTCTCGTGGATGTTCTCCATGCCTTCGGGGATGATGACCTGTCGCTTCATCGCTCAGCTCCTGTAGCAGACCTCTTTCACGGCCGCCGCGATGTCGCGGGCGTCGGGCATGTAGGCCCGCTCCAACCGATCATTGTACGGCACCGGCATCTCGGGCGCGCCGACGCGGGCGACGGGTGCGTCGAGCCAATCGAAGGCGTCCGAGGTAATGCGCGCGGCGATCTCGCCGCCAAAGCCGCCGAAGACGGGCGCTTCGTGCACGATGACGGCACGGTTGGTCTTGCGCACGCTCTCGACCACGGTCTCGAAGTCGAAGGGCTTCAACGTGCGGGGGTCGATGACCTCGATCTCGATCCCGTCCTTGGCGAGGCGATCCGCAGCCTGAAGCGCGCGTTCCACCATGGCGAGCGTCGCGACCACCGTGCAGTCGGTGCCGGGGCGGGCGATGCGCGCTCGTCCGGCGGGGATGCTGTAGGGCGCCTCCGGCACCGGGGCCTCATCGCCCAGGTAGAGGAGCTTGTGCTCGAGGAAGACCACCGGATTGTCGGAGCGGATAGCGGTCGTCATCAGGCCCTTTGCGTCGTAAGGGCTCGAGGGGGCATAGACTTCCAGCCCCGGCACGTTCGCGAACAACATCTCCAGCGACTGGGTGTGCTGGGCGGCCAAGCGGATGCCGGCGCCCTGCGGGCCGCGAAAGACCACAGGCACCGTTGCCTTGCCGCCCAGCATGAAGCGCGCCTTGGCCGCCTGATTGACGATGGCGTCCATCATCAGCGTGACGAAGTCGAAGAGCTGGATCTCAACGACTGGGCGAAGACCCGAGAGCGCGGCGCCGACAGCTGACGTCGCCATCACATTCTCGGCGATGGGTGTGTCGCGAACACGGTCCGGCCCGAAGCGATCGAGAAGGCCAGGCGTCAGGCCGAAGATACCCCCTGCCCCTGCCACATCCTCGCCGAGGATGATCACACGGTCGTCGCGCGCCATCTCCTGCGCGAAGGCTTCGGTGATGGCGGCACGATAGGAAAGGGTGCGGGCGCCGGGGGCAGGCTCCGGCGCGGGCAGTGGCGGCGGTGCAAGGACCATCGGCATCAGATCGGTCATCTCGGGCTCGGCCGCCGCCTCGGCCCAGGCGATGGCCTGCTCGACCTCCCTGCCCACCTCCGCGCGCATCCGATCGACCATCTCCGCGGCCTCAGGATCGGATGTCGTCAGCCGCTGTTCGAGGCGCGCGATTGGATCGGCGGCGCGCCAGTCGGCCTCCTCCGCCTCGGTCCGGTAGCCGGCGAGGTTCGCGCGCATGGAGTGGTCGTCCCAGCGATAGGTCATCGCCTCGATCAGCGTCGGCCCGTCGCCTGCTCGCGCCCGCTCGGCCGCCTGCTCGACGGCGGCGAAGACCGTGGCCGGGGCGTTGCCGTCGATGCGCCGCCCCGGCATGCCGTAGCCGCGCGCCCGGGCCGAAATGGAGCCGCCGGCGATCACCGCCTCCGTGGGCGTGGTCAGGCCGTACTGATTGTTCTCGCAGAAAAAGATCAGGGGCAGCGACCAGATCGAGGCGAGGTTCATGGCTTCGTGGAACATGCCCTCGGAGGCGGCGCCGTCGCCGAAGAAGACGATGCCGATGGCCCCTGTGCCCTGCAGCTTCGCAGCCAGCGCAGCGCCCACGCCCAAGCCCATGCCCGCGCCGACGATCCCGTTGGCGCCGAGGATGTTGAGCTCCATATCGGCGATGTGCATCGAGCCGCCGACGCCGCAGGAGTAGCCTGCGCGCTTGCCCATCAGCTCGGCGAACATCCGGGCCATATCGGCACCCTTGGCCAGCGTGTGCCCGTGACCCCGATGATGGGTGAGCAGGAAGTCCCGCGCCTCGAGCGCGCGACACGCACCGGCAGCGATGGCCTCTTGTCCGACGGAGGAGTGCGCCGTGCCCTTGATGACACCCTTTAGGAACAGCTCCTTCGCCCGCGTCTCGAACTGACGGATGCGCAGCATCATGTGCAGCATCGCCACCTCGTCGGCATACGAGAGGCGGTTGGTGACCGGTGTCTCCAGCCCCTCCAGGATCGACGGCCCCGCCATCTAGCCCCCTCCATAGACGAGGCGCGGCAGCCAGAGCGAGAGATCGGGCCAGAGCACAACCACGATCAGGCCTAGGATCTGCAGCCCGATGAAAGGCCATTGCGCCGCGAAGATGTCTTGCAGCGTGACGCCCTCGGGTGCGGCACCCTTGAGGTAAAAGCAGGCGGGGCCGAAGGGCGGGGTGAGATAGGCGATCTGCATCGAGAGGTTGAAGACAATGCCGAACCAGATCGGATCGTAGCCGAGGCCGGTAAGCGTCGGCAGGAAGATCGGCATGGTCAGGAACAGGATCCCGATCCAGTCGATGAAGAAGCCGAGCAGGATGAAGACCCCGATCATGGTGGAGAGGATCACCGCAGGCTCGTCGGAGATACCGCCCAGCATCGTGCGCGCGAACTCGATGCCGCCCATCAGATTGTAGACCCCGATCAGCGCGTTGGTGCCGAAGACGAGCCAGAAAACCATGCCGCAGGTGCGGAGCGCTTGGATGAGCACGTCACGGACCATCGCATACGAAAAGCTGCCCCGAACCCAGGCGGCGATGGCAGCGCCGAAGGCACCCAGTGCGGCACTCTCGGTGATCGAGGCGAAGCCTGCATAGATCGACACCAGCACACCTCCCGCCACGAGCATCGGCAGGGCCACGCCGCGAAACAGTTTGAGCTTCTCGATGGCGGGCATCGCCCGTTCTTCGGGTGAGAGGGGCGGTCCCATGGCCGGGTTCAAACCGCAGCGAACCAGGATGTAGGCGATGTAGAAACCCGCCAGCATCAGACCGGGGATGAGGGTGGCGAGAAAGAGGTGGGAGATCGAGACCTCCGCCGTCAGCCCGTAAAAGATAAGGATGATCGACGGCGGGATCATCGTGCCAAGGCTGCCGCCGGCCGTGATCGTGCCGATGGCGAGGCGCTTGTCGTAGCCGAGACGCAGCATCTGCGGCAGGGCGATCAGGCCTAAGAGCACGATCTCGCCCCCGATGATCCCGGTCGTCGCCCCCAGCAAGACGGCGACGAAGGTCGTCACCACGCCAAGGCCCCCGCGAAGGCTGCCGGCCAGCACATGGAACGCACGGTAGAGATCGGCCGCAACGCCCGAACGTTCCATGATCGCGGCCATGATCACGAACATCGGCACCGCGATGAGCGCGAAGCTGTCCAGGAACTCGACAGTGCGCGAGCCCAGGATGAAGAGCGCGTTCCAGCCGAAGAAGCTGACCGCGAGAACGACGGCGATCGAGCCCGACACGAAGGCGAGCGGCACGCCCAGCATCAGGAGCGTCGCCATCGCTGCCAGGATCAGGAGCGTGACGGTCCCGATATCCATCAACGCTCGCGCCTCGGCAGGAGCTTGGCGAGCACGACCAGAAGGAAAAGCACTGCGCCGACCAGCAGAAGCCCCTTCAGGAAGGCCGGCAGAGGGGAGTTGAGCGTGCTGCCCGACCGTTCCGGATCCCAGGATCCGTCGAGCGAGAAGCGCCAGATCGCCCGATCGGCCATGCGCCAGGCGGCATAGGCAAGGCCGCCGAGATAGATCACCCCGGCGATCCCTCCCAACCAGTGCGACAGTCTCGCCAGGACCGGCCGACGCTCAACCAGGAGCTCGACCCGCATATGGGTGCCTTCCGCCGCACAGTAGGCCCCGCCAAGCACGAAACCGATGGCGGCGAGCGCGACCGAGACCTCATGCGCCCAGCGGGTCGGCGCGCCGAAGGCGTAGCGTGCGACCACCTCGTAGACCATCACCAGCACGATGGCGGCGAAGCACCAGGCAGCCGCGCGCCCCAGCATGAGGGCGAGGCGGTCGAGGGCGGACACCTATCCTGCACCCCGGGTCGGATCGGACCCGATCACTCGAGCCCGATCGAGGACATGAAGGCGCGGTGGCTGTCGACGATGGCCTTCGCATTGGACGAACGGCTGCCCCAATCTTCCCACACCGCGTCGGTCATCGCGCGAAAGGTAGCTGCATCTTGATCGCCGAACTCGACGAAAGTGACGCCAAGCTCACCCTTGGCCTTCGCCTCGGCGGCCGCATCCTCTTCGGTCAACGTGCTGCGCAGGCTCTCGGACATCGCGTTGCAGGCCGCCTCGAACGCCGCCTGAGACGCCGGCGAAAGCGCGTCCCACTTCGCCTTGGATACCGACATCTCGGTCACCGCCATCGAGTGTCGCGCCAAAACCGAGTACTTCGCCTGATTGTGCATCCCGAGGGCGACGTTGAGCGCTACGTTCGCAAGATCCGTCGCATCGAGCACACCGGTCTCCATGGCCGTCACGCTCTCACCAACGCCCATGGTAACAAGCGAAGCACCGGCGCGACCGAGCAGATCCGAGGCGAGACCACCGGGCGCGCGCATCTTCAACCCTT
This sequence comes from Pseudomonadota bacterium, assembly GCA_039178805.1. Taxonomy (GTDB): domain Bacteria; phylum Pseudomonadota; class Alphaproteobacteria; order Rhodobacterales; family Rhodobacteraceae; genus Thermohalobaculum. The sequence goes on from JBCDFC010000026.1 coordinate 11,115, forward strand.
CGAAGTCACCCACGCCCGCAATCTCGACCTTGGAAGGGATCTGCTCTTGCGGCCAATAGACCGGGCAGATGAAGTGCAGGTCGTTCTGAGCGTAGAGCGCACGCGCGAGCTCAAGCCCGCCGCCTTCGGTGAACCAGCGATCGCGCGTGGCAGAATCGGGATAGGCGGCGAGCGTGTCGCCCAAGACCCCCATCGCCGGGTCCTTGCCCGCAAAGTAGCTGGGTGCCGTATACTGCCCGTCGAGCAGGCCGTTCTGGATCGCCTCGATCGTCTCGCCCGCGCCGACGACCGCGCGGCCCGGCAGGACGGTGATCTGAACCTCGCCATTCGTGGCCTCGGCCAGCTCAGCCGCCATGGCCTCAAAGGCGACAGTGGTCGAGGCGGTCGCCCCTAGGAAGGTCTGCATCTTGAACTCTTCTGCATGCGCGGCACCGGCCAGCGCCAAAAGGCTCAAGGCAGTCAGGATCGGTTTCATCGTTTCTCTCCCTATTGATGGACCTGTTGTCGGCCCTTTCGCTGGATGTGGCTTAGTCGTGGCTCCGCTTCGTCATCCCAAGGATCGCGCGCGTCTCGGCCACATCGGCCACCTCGCGACCCAGGCTTCTCGCTTGGACCACCACACGCTCGATCACCTCGGCATTGGTCAGGTTTCGGCTGCCATCGGCATAGGCATAGTCGCCGAGCCCGATGGAGATGTGCCCACCTGCTCGGATGATCTTCTCGGTCAGAAGGAACAGGTCGCCCTTGTAGTTCACCGCCGTCCAGACGCAGCCCGCTGGCAGAAACGCCGTGTGCGCGTCGAGGCCTGCGACGGTTCCCGGATGGCCCGCGAAGATGATCTCGTCTGTCATGCAAAAGCAGACGAAGGCCGGGGGCTTAAGCACGCCCATCTTCAGAAACTGCTCGATCTGTCGGGTGAAGCTGATGTTCCAGCTTACCAAGTATGGCGTCAGCCCGTGATGGCGGATGCGCTCGGCAAAATACATCAACGTGCCGGTGGAGTTCTTGTAGATCAGCTCCGTCGTCTCATAGGCGCCTGCCTCCGGGTCCCACCAATCGACATTGACCGAGCCGCAGTCCATCGGAGCAAAATCGGGGGATGTCTCGGGTGTCTCCATCATCCGCTCGATAGCGGCGAAGCGGCCCTTCGCATCGGTGTCGTTCGCGACGTAGCCGAGCGTGGGATGGATCAGGACGTCCGACTTCGCGCGGATACCGGCATTGGCCTCAAGGTAGAAGGCAGGATCGTGATCCGGCGCGCCGTCCCCGGTGCGCCCGTGGAAATGGACGATGGAGGCCCCGGCCTCGGCGCAAGCGACACAGTCGGACACAACCTCGGCGGGCAGGAAGGGAACATGCGGATTGCCTCGACGCGTCGCGAGCTCGTTCACCCGGGCCTCGATAATGATCTTCTCCATGACGTCCTCCCGGGTCGAAGGATGACAGGGGTATCGTCTGATCGCATAGAAGAAGTTATATATTCGATCTGGAAAACAGCCTTTGCTATGTCGATAGATATATGAACGATCATCCCAAGAGCCCTTTGGACGCAGCACGCCTGATGGGCGGTGCCTTTCCGGGCCACACGATGCAGCGGATCCGAACGCCCGATGGCGCGTATCGCTATGGCTATGTCAGCCCGGAAGTGCGCGAGATCTTCGGCCTCGATGCGGACTGGCTGATGGCGCAGAGCGTGGTGAACCACCATTGGATCCACGCGGACGATCTTAATCGCTGGTTGGGCGCGCTCGAGAGCTCGGCCGCCGAGCTGACCCCGTTGGATGAGGAAGTTCGGGTCGTAAGGCCTGATGGTGCGATCAAATGGGTGCGCTCCATCGGTCGGCCGCGGCGCACCGCCGACGGCACCGTGATCTGGGACGGTGTCGCGTTGGACGTGACCGAACGGCGCGAAGCATTGGAGGCCTTGGAACGCACCCTGGACGAGGCGCGCCGGTCCGAAGTGAGCGAGGGTCGGCTCGCCTGGATCGCAGCGCACGGCCTGCAAGCGCCCCTCGAAACCCTGCGCCGCGCGATGTCACATCTCTCGGCCCGGCGCGGGGGCACGCCAGAAGTCGACGCCGCCACAGCGGCCTTCACAACCTTCGATCAAGCATTCGGCGCCGCCCGCGACCTTGTCGCAGCCCGGGTCGTCGATGAGACAGCGCCCATCACACGCCTGACCCGCCGCCAGCTGGAGATCGCGGCCCTGCTTGGCGAAGGCGCATCGAACCGCAACATCGCCGACCGCCTCGGCCTCACCGAAGGCACCGTGAAACTGCACGTATCGGCAATCCTAAAGCGCCTCGGCGCCCGCAACCGAACCGAAGCCGCCCGAATGGTCCAGGCCCGCTAGGGCGCATGTTGACCGAACGTGCTCACCGCCGTTGCGTCATTGCCGGGCTTGACCCGGGGATCCAGAAGATCAAACGAATTTAGGCGCCTGCGGGAAAATGGATTGCCGGTTCAAGTCCAGCAATGACGGTATCAGGTGTCTCGGCCACACCACCAAGGCGCCGTGCGATATCACATGCTTAGGCCAGCGCAGCAACGCGTCCCTGCGATCCAGAACTGGGCATCAGCGACACCTCAAGAAGAAGCTGAGTGCCCAGCAACATACGGTCTCGATCAAGCGGAGAGCGCAGGGCGGTTGGGGGCGAGATCCTCAGCACGCAACCCTTCGCCCAGGATGTCCTCTGGCACCGATCCACCGGTTACGAGCTATGCGCCAAGCCGCGCCATCGCCGGCGAGGTTTGGATGCCGTAGCCGCCTTGACCAACGAACCAGAAGAAGCCCGGCGCCCCATCGGAGTACCCGACGACCGGGCACTTGTCGGCCACGAAACTGCGCAGGCCCGACCACTTGCTCTCGATCCGGCGCACCGTCAGTCGGAAGGCACGCTCGATCCGGTCGATGCAGAGTGCCACATCCATCTCGTCGGGTTGAACATCGCAGGGGGGCTCTGGATCTTCGTTGGCAGGCGAGATCAGCAGGCCATTCGCTTGCGGCTTCAGATAGAAACGCTCATCGACATCGACGATGAGGGGGTAGTCCGACGTCTCGAACCCGTCCGGCGCTGCGATCGTCATCGCGGTACGCCGCTTGGGAACGAGGCCGACAGTCTCGGCCCCGGCCAGCCGTCCCAGTTGCTCTCCCCAAGCGCCGGCAGCATTGACCACGGTCCGTGCGGTGAATTCGCCCGCAGGCGTCGTGAGATGCCAGAGAGATCCATCACGACGGAGCGACAACACCTCGGCTGAGAGATGCGTCACGCCACCCTCCTTCGCAAAGCTTCGGAGAAATCCCTGATGCAGTGCCGCCACGTCGATATCGCTGCCGTTGCAGTCGAGAAGCGCCATCGCGGCATATCCCTCCGACAAAAGCGGGTAACGGCGCCCCAACGCCTCGGCGCAGAGCACAGTCACGTCACCATCGACGCTAAGCTCCCGCCTCAGCGCCTCGAACTGCGCCTCTTGATCCGCCCGCGCGATCAGCAGCGTGTCGCGCGCGGTGAGGAGCGCTGTCTCGCAGAAGCCATCGGGCGGGTCGCTGAAAAAACGCGCGGAAGCACGCGTCAGGGAGCGGATCGGACCGGGTCCGTAGGCGGGCGCAAACATCGCTGCCGACCGGCCGGTGGTGTGGTAGCCCGCTTGGCGCTCCATCTCGAACAGCGCCGTCCGCCCATAGCGGGCAAGCTCGGCAGCGATGGAGGAGCCGGCGATGCCGCCCCCGACGACAGCGAAGTCCAACGTCTCCGACATAGCCATGCTCCACGCGATCCCACTCGGCGGACCTCGCCCTCTTCGCGGATCGAAGGTTAACCAATCGTCCTGTCCACGACCATCAGGCGACCATCAGGCGACCAACTCCGAACACCCCGTGTTGCAGGGCGCTCCAGATGGCTGCAGTCTTGTGCGTGAACCCTCTGCGTTGCGGCAGGGTCGCGTTATGGAATTGCTTGCGCCTTCGCCTACCGATCCGCCATGCGTCCGTCGACCGACGATATGTGTCTGCAAAAGGTCAGACATCCTCGCTTCGCTTCCGCAACTCCGAACGCCAAAGGACCAAGGCCAATGACAACCACGATCGACTGGAGCCCCGAAAACCTCACCTTTGGCTTCTTCGACGCCGATCGTGCGCCGGTGGCTTCGATCGCTTCGGGGGATGAGGTGGTGTTTCACTGCCTACCGGCCGCTGCGCGGAGCGCCCTGCCTGCAGACGGCGCGGGCGTCATCCCCGCGCATCTCGCAGCGCTCGATTTCCACGAGCCGCGCCAAGGTGCAACGGCACACATGATCTCCGGGCCGGTCGCCGTCGCGGGCGCAGAACCTGGCGACGTTCTTCAAGTGGACATCCTCGAAGCGGTACCGGCGCAGGATTGGGGCTACACGGCGATCAAGCCACTCCTCGGCGCGTTGCCCGACGACTTCGCCGAGGCCGCGCATATGCACATCCCGATCGACCGCGACCGGAACATCTGTCGCTTGCCCTGGGGCCTGGAGCTACCACTCGATCCGTTCTTCGGCATCATGGCCGTGGCGCCGCCGAAAGCCTGGGGACGGGTCGGGGCTGCCGAGCCTCGCGCGTTCGGCGGCAATATGGACAACAAGGAGCTGAAGCCCGGCACCACGTTGTATCTTCCAGTCTTTCAGGAGGGCGCGCTCTTCATGGCGGGCGACGGGCATGGCTGCCAGGGCGATGGCGAGGTCTGCCTCACGGGCCTCGAAACCGCGCTCACGGGACGTTTCCGGCTGACCGTCCGCAAGGACATGTCACTCGCGATGCCGTTCGCCGAAAACGCGAGCCACCTGATCTCGATGGGCTTTCACGAGAGCCTGGATGAGGCCATGCGCCGGGCCTTGCGCCAAATGATCGACATGGTCGTGGATCGAACCGGGCTGAGCCGCAGCAAGGCCTACATGCTCCTCTCCCTCGCCGGAGACCTGCGCATCACCCAAGTCGTCGACGGCGAGAAAGGCGTGCACATGATGATCGCCAAGTCCCTCCTCACCCCTTGATAGGCAAACACCCAGGCCAGAAACGGCACAGCATCCAAACTGACCTTGCTCCCGCCTTCCGAAAGCCGCGCCACAGCCTACTCGTCGTACTCCTGCTAAAATGCCGTCTCACGCATTTCGCCATCCGCCTCCCGCAAGGTCGGTCAAGCTATACCGCGCGGTCCGGGATCTGAGAGTATGGTTACGAGTGCTTCAGCTCAGAACAGAGATGCCTACTTACGGCCTCGTCCGTTCCGGCGCTCGTCGATGACGGTGCGGGGCGAGAGCGGTGTGCCGGCGAGATAGGCGGCGCGACCGATCATATGCGCCGCAACCGGCGCCGTCAGCAGCAGGAAGACAAAGGCGCCGACAGACCGCGCCGCCGCCCAGCCATCGTCGAAACCGATGGCCGCCCCCAGCATGATCAGCCCGACGCCGAGCGTACCCGCCTTGGTCGAGGCGTGCATGCGCATGAACACGTCCTGCATCCGCAGGAGCCCGATCCCTGCGATCAACGCAAAGCCTGCGCCGATCAGGAGAATGGCGGAGGCGACGATCTCGCCAACTGACGCAGTCTCGATCAGCGCGCTCATGCCCGCACCTCCCGGCCCGACCGGCCGACGCCGTTCGTATGCCGCCGCATGATGAACCGCGCGAAGGCGAGCGTCGCGAGGAACCCAGCGATCGCCAGCACCAGCGCGATGTCGAGATAGGCGACCTCCTCGGCCGCAATGGCGCGTAGTCCGGCGAAACCAACCGTCAGGACCGACAGCATATCGACCGCCACCACCCGGTCAGCGATCGTCGGGCCAAGCACCAACCGCAGAAAGGTCAGGCCCGCGGTCACGAGCAGGATCCAGCTCGCGATATCCGCCGCATGCTGCAACAGGGTCATGACAAGGCCTCCAGAACCGGGCTTTCGAGGGTGTCGCGGATCTCCGCGCGCGTCTCTTCGGGGGAATCGAGGAACATGGCGTGGACGTAGAGGGTCTCGCCATCGCCCGAGAGATCGAGGCTGAGTGTGCCTGGCGTCAGTGTGACAAGGCTCGAAACGATCAGCACTTCGGTCTCGGTCTTCGCGCGCAGAGGCACTGCAACGATACCCGGCCGCGCCATCGAGCGCGGGCTGAGCACATCGCGCGCGACGCGGAGCGACGACATCACGAGCTCACGCAGGAAGATCAGCGCAAGCCGCAGGAGCCGCGGCATCCTCAGGAAGTAGCCCTGATCCGGGAACAGCCCGCGCACGACCCAAAGCGCCGCGAAGCCCAGCACGAAGCCGATGGCCAGGCTCGTGACCGAGTAGTCCGCCGCAAGCGCGCCCCAGGCGAAGGCCAGGAGCAGGTTGATCGCAAAGATGTTCATGCGGCGGTTCCCATGACGGCGGCGATATAGGGGGCTGGATCGGTCAGCCCAGCGGCTGCGGCCTCGGCCGCTTCGATAAAGGGCGCGGGCCACAGACCCATGGCGAGCGATGCCGCAACAAGCGCGAAGGCCGGCAGCACGAGAAGACGCCGCGCCGAGGCCGGCAGCGCATCGAGCCCCCGCGCACGGCCCGCCGGATGCGGCTTCAGGAACCCCTGCAGCCAGATCTTCGTCATCGAGTAGAGCGTGAAGAGCCCAACACCCAGAATGGCCGCAATGGCCGCCCAGTTCTCGACTTCGGCCCCGGCCTCGACCAGCGCGAGCTTGCCCCAGAACCCTGAGAAGGGCGGCAGCCCGGCCATCGAAAGGGCCGCGAGCAGGAAGAGCACCGAAAGCGCCGGCGAGGCTGCATAAAGCCCGCCCGACCGCGCCAGATCGAAGCTCCCGGTCAGCCGCTTGCCGATGCCCGCGATCAGGAAAAGCACCGCCTTCACGATGATGTTGTGCACCATGTAGAGGATCGCCCCCATCAGTGCGAGCGGCGTCGCCAGCGCGAGGCCGAGCGCCATGTAGCCGACCTGGCTCAGGATGTGGAACGACAGGATCCGGTGCACCTCACGCTGTGCCGCCGCACCGATCACGCCCAGCACCATGGTGGCGATGGCCACCGGCATCAGGATCTCGCTGAGCGGCACCTCCGGAAAGACCAAGAGCCCGACCCGCATCATCGCGTAGATCCCGGCCTTGGTCAGCAGTGCTGCAAAGATCGCGGTCACCGCAACCGGTGGCGTGTGATAGGCCGCCGGCAGCCAGAACCAGAGCGGGAAGAGCCCCGCCTTCACCGCGAGCGCCCCGAACAGCAGGAACGCCGCGGCCCCCGTCGCCACCGGCGCATCCGCTCCGGCAAGGCGCGCCGGCAGATCCGCCATGGTCAGCGTCCCGGCAAGCGCGTGGATCAACCCGACGGCGGCGAGGAAGAAAATCGTCGCGACGATGTTGAGCGCCATGTACTTCACGGCGCCGTCGATCTGTGGCCGCTGCGCGCCGAGGACCATGAGCCCGAAGGACGAGATCAGCATCACCTCGAACCAGACATAGAGGTTGAAGAGATCGCCCGTCAGAAACGCGCCCGTCGCCCCGCCGATCAGCGCGAGGTAGAGTGCGTGCCAGCCTGCCCGGCTCCGCGCCCCGTCGATATCCGCCGCCGCATAGATCGCGATGGCAAGCGCCATGAGCCCCGTGACCACGACCATGATCGCGGCCAGTGCATCGGCCACCAGGACAATGCCCACGGGGGCGTCCCAACCGCCCATGCCCGAGGCAATCACGCCACCATCGACAACGGCGAACGCCAGGTAGATTGCCGACAGCAGGTGCAGGCCAGACGTCACGATCCCGATCGCCGCCGGCCGCAGACCAAGCCTGGGCGCGAGAAGGGCCGCGATCGCGCCGACGAAGGGGATCAGCAGCGGCAGTGCCAAAGTCCAGCTCATCCGGATGATCCTTTCGCGGTCGGTTCAGTCAGGGCGTGCGCCCGGGCGTTCGCGCGGCGCTTGCTGTCGAGTGCCAGCGACACGAGAATCGCGAAGAGGCAGAGCGCCGGGAGCGCCAAAGAAAGGGTTTTCAGCCAGATCATGCCGCTGCTCTCCGCGGTTCCGTATCCGCCGGTGCCGCAGTCGGTGTCGGCAGGGGCAGCGGGTCGGCCTCGGCGATGCGCATGTCCTCGGGGTTCACGGTGCCGAGGCGCCTGTGCGCGACAAGCGTCAATGCGAGCGCGAAGGCGGCGAAACCGAAGCCGATAACGATGGCCGTCAGCACCAGCGCCTGGGGCAGTGGGTTGGCAACGATCCCCTCCGGCAGCGCCGCGCCGGTCGCGATCAGGGGCGCCGCGCCCTCGGTCAGCCGCCCGCCAGTGAAGACGGCGAGGTTCGCGGCAGAGCCCAGCAGCACGATCCCGAAGACGAGGCGCAGCATGTGCCCGGCCAGCATGATATAGGCACCGCAGGCGGCCAGCAGCCCGGCGAGTAGGGCGAGAATGGGTTCCATCAGCCTTCCTCCCCCTCGGCACCTTCCTCAAGCGCTAAAACGAGCGCCGAGACTGAGCCGATCACCGTTAGCCACACGCCGATATCGAAGACGAGCACCGTGGAGATCGGCAGTCCCTTGCCGCCACCATCCGCGCCCAGCAGAAGCCAGAGGCCCGTGAACGGCTCCGCACCCGAGAGCGCCGCGAACAGCCCAGAGCCGAGGGCCGCGGCAAGCCCGATCCCGAGGATTTCGACCGGGTCGAGCCGGAGCGCGCGGCGCGCATGTTCGGCCCCATGGCTGACCGTCAGCAGCGCAAAGGCCGCCGCCGCGATCAGCCCCCCGATAAACCCGCCGCCGGGCTCGTTATGCCCGCGCAGCAGTAGGTACAGCGACACCACCAGCATGAGCGCGACCAGCACGCGGGCGGCGGCCTTTAGAATGGGCGTGCTCATGCGGTGTTGCCTCCTTTTCTGGTGCTGCGCGCGCTGCGGATAAGCGCCAGCGCCGCGACGGCCGCAATGGCGACCACGACGACTTCGCCGAAGGTGTCGAGCGCGCGGAAATCGACGAGGATCACATTGACGACGTTGCGCCCGAAAGCTTCGGGAACGCTAAGCGCCACCATGGCTTCGGCCACCGAGCGGTCAAAGGCAGGCATGGTTGCGACGAGCGTAAGCCCCGCCACCATCAGGCCTACGACGCCCGCGACCGCGAGGTCCCGCACCCGTCCGCCGCGCCGCCCGCCAAGCTCGGGCAGCCGCGCCATAACGGCTGCGATCAGCACGACCAGCAGCACATCGGCCAAAAGCTGCGTCATCGCGACATCAGGTGCGCCATAAATCGCGAAGAGCATCGCAAGGCCCGTACCGACCGCGGCCAAGCCGCCGAGCGCCACCATGCGCCGCGCGGCCGCCGCCGTAACGATGGCGCCCGCCGCTGCGAGCAGCGTGGCTCCGGTGGCAGCGGGCTCCAGCACGACTGTGGGCAGCGCCGGCAGCGACGCGGCCGATACCGCGAGCCAGCCGAGCGGAAGGGCTGCAATGCCGACCAGCGTCACTGCGAGGTAGCCGCGAAGCGAGCCCGGCTGCATCAGTTTCGTCGCCGTTTTGAAGCTGCTTGCGACACCGTCCATCAATCCGTCCCAACTCCGGTCGGCGGTCGCTGGAACGCGTGCGAGTGTCCGTCCAAGCGGCTGATAGGCGATAAAGAGCACAGCCCCCAGCGCGACGGTCGCAATGCTCATCAAGAGCGGGATGTTCACGCCATGCCAAAGTTTTAGCGCCACGACCTCGGGTCGGCCGAGCACCGCTGTGACAGCAGGCTGCACGATCGCATCGCCGACGAGATCCGGCGCAACTCCGAACAGCAGCCCGAGCCCCGCAAGCAGTAGTGGCGGCATCCAGAGCGCCACCGGAACCTCGCGCGGCTCTTTCGGCGTCTCGCCAGCGCGCCCAAAGACAACGCGCAGGATGATCACCAAAGTCAGCGCCACCATGCAGGCATTGGCAAGCACGGCGGAGGCTGCGAGCGGCCAGGGCTCCTCGGCAATCGCAAGCGCGCCCTCGTATTTCAGCTCCTTGCCGATGAAGCCGAGGAACGGTGGGAAACCCGCCATCGAACCCGCAGCCAGCACCGCGCCGAGCGATGTGAGCGGCATGGTCCGCCAAAGCCCACCGAGACGGCCAATCTCTCGCGTACCCGTCCCTTTGTCGATGCAGCCGACCACGAGGAAAAGCGCCGCCTTGTAAAGCGCATGGACCACGAGGAACGTCATCGCCGCCGCAATCGCAACGCTCGCCTCGGCGCCGAGGAACATCATCAACGAGCCGAGCGCCATGACCGACGTGTAGGCCAGCGCGAGCTTCAGGTCGGTCTGGCGAAGCGCCAGAACGCCCGCCATCAGCATGGTGACAGCACCCGTGATCGAGAGCGACCAGGTCCAAGCCTCCGTCCCCGAAAGCGCCGGATGCAGGCGCGCAACCAAGTAAACGCCGGCCTTCACCATCGTGGCGGAGTGGAGGAAGGCGCTGACTGGCGTCGGCGCGGCCATGGCGCCGGGCAGCCAGAAGTGGAACGGCAACTGCGCCGATTTCGTGAACGCGCCCAAAAGGACCAGCGCTAGGATCGCTGGGTAAAGCGCATGCTCCGTAAGCCCAGGCGTCGCCACGATCTCCGAAAGCCGCGTCGTTCCCGCAGCCGTGGCCAGCAGCACGAGCCCCGCAAGGAGCGCGAGCCCACCCATACCGGTGATCAGCAGCGCCTGCCAAGCATTGCGCCGCGCCTTCGCACTGTCGTTGTTGAAGCCGACGAGCAGGAAGGAGGCGACCGTCGTCATCTCCCAGAACACGAAAAGCAGGATCACGTCATCGGCGACCACAAGGCCGAGCATCGCCGCCGTGAAGAGCCCGAGGAAGACGAAGAACCGCCCGAGATGGTGATGACCCTTAAGATAGCGCCGCGCATAGATCGCGATCGCCGCGGCGAAGCCTGTGATCATCAGCGCGAACATCATCGAAAGCCCGTCGAGACGAAGCGCGAAGTCCACGCCAAGCGGCGGAACCCATGGCAGCACCAAAAGCGCCGGCTCACCCGCGCCGATGCTCGGCACGAAGCTTGCGACACCAATCGCGGCGCTTAGGGCGATGAGAGCAAGGAAGATACCGAGCGCCGAGCCAGTCTTGCAGGCGACCGGCGTCGACGAGGGTGAGTGAGAGCGCTGGGACTGCGCGCCATCACCAACTTGAAGCGGCCGATCGGCCGCGAGCCTGTTGTCGATCAACATTGCATTTCCCCTCAGCCCGCCAGCCACGCCGATGCCGCGAGATAGAGCGGCAGACCGATGACGAGGTTGAAGGGCAGCGTCACGCAGAGCGGGAAGGTCGTGAAAAGCTCAGGTCGGGCGCCGGGTAGCGCCGCACGGATGGCTGCCGGCGCCGACAGATAGCTTGCCGATGCGGCCAGCGTGGCCAGCAGGGCAGTGTTGCCCGTCGAAAGCCCGAGCGCCGTGCCGAGCAGCACCGCGATCATGCCGCCAAGAAGGGGCACGCCTATCGCGACCGGAAGCAGCCGCTTGTCGAAGCGTTTCGCAAGCCTGTAGAGGCGCCGGCCGACGACAAGGCCTTGATCCAACAAGAAGATGCAGAGGAGCACGGGGAAAAGCTCGAAGGCGATGTTTTGCTCGTAGCCGATGCCCAACTCACCCGCGATGAGGCCGAGCGTGAAGGCACCTAGAAGAAGCTGCACCATCCGATCCTGAGCGATGGTGCCGATCATCCGGCCGAACCCGCCACCGCCACCGGACGCTCCGGCAAGCGCAGCAGCGCCGCCGCCTGCCACGGACATGGTTGCCGGTGCTGGCAAGCGCGCAAAGGCGACCGCGGCGAGGAGTGCCGGAGCCTTCATCAGCGCAGCGACAAACACCATCCACCCGTCGAAGGCAATGCCGTTGGTCTTGAGCAGCACAGACATCGCGGCGAAAGTGACGATCGAGATCGAGCCGTAGGATGCCGCGACCGCGGCGGCATCGGTGCGATTGAGCTTCACCATGCGCTGCAGAAGGCCAAAGGCGAGCGCCGTCATCACCACGGCGAGGCCCAGACCGAGCACCAACGCCACGATCAGTTGCGCGCCATCGCCAGCGCCGCCCAGATTGGCCGCTCCCTTCACGCCGATCGAAAAGACCAAGAAGAAAGCGAGTGCCTTCGAGATCATTGGCGGCATGGTGAGGTCCCGCGACATTAGCGCGAGCAGACAGCCGACTAGAAAGAAGATGAGTATGGGAGACGTGAAGCCGGAAACGGCGAGCTGCAATGCAGAATCCATGGGCTTCTCCTCATCGGACGTCGGTGATGACTGCTTGGCCAACCGGGTGTTTTCTCTGTCGGCGACGTGGATCTGACGCCTTGCCCCATGCTTTCATCCCCGAGCTGTAGAGTTTTCTTTCACCATTCCGCCAAGTGGCAGTGCCGCCCATCGGCACTCGTCGGCGGGCATCGGCACCGCAAAAGCTGCCTCTACGGAACTGATTGATGCTGTGCCGGGAAGGAAACCGATCCTTAACCGTCTCACTACTGGAAGCCCGCGCGGCAAACGCCGCAGAAGCGCGTCGAAATCGGATGCGACTGGGCGAAAGGAGGAAGCGATGTGGCTTGAAGGGGCGGTTAGCCGGATTGGAAAGGGCGTCGACGCGGGCCAGGCCTGGCTAACCGCGTCATGCAGGATTGTTGGCAGCGGCTTCGCCGAGCGCGTCGTCGAGCGGGCGCTCAAGATCCAGATCGGCTTCCTGATCTTCCTCGCTCTAGCCGCACCCTTTGGCGGGATGGAACTCGGGATCGAGCTTGTGCCGCTCCTTCTTGCGCAGGCAGCGCTCACGCGCCTTGCGCTGATACGGGTCCGTCGCCGCGATCCGATCTTCGGCGGTGCGCTGTACCTTGCCCTCGCTGTCGTGACTTACTTCGAGGCGAAGAGCTACTCTGGTCTCGTGGGGGCGATCTTCGCGCTCGAGGCGGTGCTGAGCCTCGTGGCGAGCTTCTACATCTACCGCCTGCTCCGCCGTGCCCGTCGGGGAGAGGGGCAGGCAGATCCAGGGCGCACGCCCGCTGAGTTGTCCGGAGACGAGGTGCCGGCTCAATAGGAGCACAGTAGAAACCCGCCCGTTCCCCATTGATCTGCGATCAATTCCCGCCATCCGGCGCCCCCCTTTTCCGATCGTCGCCGCAGTAAGCTTTCTCATTCTTGCCTGCCCTTCCGCACTCGCCCTGACCACGCCGATGAACGGGGCGGCGGCCGTGAGCCTCTTTTCGGGGTCAATGATCGCCAACGCGCTCCGACTAAGGGCCGTTCGGCTCTGACCGGAATGCCGCAACTTGCGGCTCGGCCGTTTACATCTGCGCGAGATGCGTCAACTGTTTCATGTGCGGTTGCGAAGGGAGAACCAGATGGAAGCCAGTTTTTCCCGTCGGCGCCTCGTCGCCAAGGACCGGTTGCGCGAGCTGATGCAGCGGTCCGACCTTAGGGGCGCGTTGCAGCTTGGCAGCCATGGGGGCACCATCGCTGTCTCAGCCACGCTGCTCTGGACGCTTTGGGGAAGTTGGTGGGCCCTGCCCGTCTTCATGGTTCACGGTGTGCTGCTGAACTTCCTCTATGCCGGTCAACATGAGCTGAGCCACGCCACCGTCTTCAAGACGAAATGGCCGAATGAGCTCTTCGGCCGGATCATCGGCTTCCTGATGCTCTACCCCCGCGATTTCGACAAGATACAGCACTGGGCGCATCATCAGCACACGCAGAAATGGGAGAAGGACGGGGAGCTGATCCGAGAGCCCTACACGCTCACCAGCTACCTCCTGTGGTTCTGGGGCGTGACCTATTGGTGGAGCCGGGTCTCGCGCATTGTGCGCTTCTGCCGTGGACGGGTCTATGAGCCCTATGTGCGACCCGACGAACATGCGCTGGTGATCAAGGAGGCGCGCATCCACGCGGCCCTTTACGCGACCATCGCCACCGTTTCGGTTGCTGCGGGTTCATGGGCCGCGGTGATCCTGTGGCTTGCGCCGATGATCGTGATGAAGCCCGTTCACCAGCTGCAGAACACCATCGAGCATCTTGGGCTGAGCCATGAGAGCGACATTCTTGAGAATACGCGCACGACGAAGACGAATGCCGTGATGCGTTGGCTCTGCTGGCAGATGCCCTACCACACTGCGCATCATACGTTCCCGTCGGTGCCGTTCTGGAAGTTGAGGGAGCTGGATGCCGCGATGCGCGAAGGCGGGGCCGAGCCTTATGCCATGGGGTGGATCGAGTTCCAGGTTGAGATCCTCCGCAAGCTTTGGGCGAAGGGCGAGGCGGACTACCCCTTCGACGAAGTCTGGATCGTGCCGCGCGAGGGTGGCGGCGTGCGCAGGCTAGAGGCTGCCTGACAAAGACCGAAAACCCGCCTCTCCACGCAGCCATTGCGGTGGAATTCGCCAGCGGGCGAACCATCTCTCTCGCGCGCCCTAGGTCTTTGATCTCGGGGGGCGATGGCGCATACAGCCGTGCCGGGAATCGCTGATCATGACTCGCGCTTCGAAAGGGGGGTGCCGTTGGAGCACTTCATGGAAGACTTTGCCGACAAGATCCGAGACTTCCACGAAGAAGCGCTGGATCCCATCGCCGAGCAGTTCATTTTCCAGCGACCGCCAACCGTTGGAGAGATCCGGCGGCCCCCTCTGGTCTTTCTCCTCGGCAACCACTCTTCGGGAAAGTCCACCTTCGTAAACTTCCTCCTCGGCGCCGAGGTTCAAAAGACCGGCGTGGCGCCGACTGACGACGATTTCACGATCATCACGCATAGCCATGCTGAGGATGATCGCGATGGGCATGCCGTCGTGAGCAATCCGGATCTGCCTTACGAGGGGCTTCGCCATTTTGGCGATCAGCTCGTCGCTCATGTGAAGCTCAAGCTGCGCGCGTCCGAGCTTCTGCGGAACGTTACCCTCATCGACAGCCCCGGCATGATCGACGAGGCGAAGGCGGAAAGCGGTCGGGGCTACGATTTCCCAGGCGTGGTCCGCTGGTTTGCGGAGCGGGCGGATCTAGTGCTGATCTTCTTCGATCCGGATAAGCCGGGGACGACGGGTGAGACGCTGCAGGTCTTCAACAAATCGCTGAGCGGCATCGACCACAAACTGATGATCGTCATGAACAAGATGGATCAGTTTCGGAACATGCATGATTTTGCGCGCGCCTGCGGGGCGTTATGCTGGAACCTCGGCAAGGTCATTCCGCGCAAGGACCTCCCCCTCATCTACAACACCTTCGTCCCCATTGAGGGGCAGCCGAGATCCGGTCTGCCGATGGAGGATTTCGAGAAGGCGCGCGAGGATCTGGTGTCCGAGTTGAAGCGCGCCCCTGCTCGGCGCTTGGACAACATGATTACGCAGGTGCAGAACTTCGCGGAGCGGCTGCGCCTTCATGCCTTCGTCATCGACGAGGCGGCGCGCGAACTTCGCGTGTTTCGCCGGACGCTGTGGTTCGGTCTCGTGCTGGTCTTCGGCGTCATGAGTGCGCTCGCCGTGTTGTCGGGCGCCATCTTAGCCTTGCCTCTCTTGGCCGGGATCACGGCCATCGTCGCCGGGATCTTCAAGCTCGTGGTCGTGCCGCGCGCCCATAGGAGCAAGGTTGCGAGGCTTAGCGAGACGTTCGAGAAGATCTACGATCTCGAGTTGCTGGTGCGTGACCGGTCCGAGGATCTGCGCTCCTTGTGGGAGCAGGTGCATCCGCGGACGCGAGACGTTGCGGCAAAGCGTGGCTTGCAATCCTTTGAGCGGCTGAAGAAGCAGGATCGCGATCGCCTCAGTCGCCTTATCGAGAGCGAAATCCCAAGGCTCCGCAGTGAGTTGTACGACCAACTCAACGAGCAGGCGACGAGGGCGTTGCCTGCGGCTTAAGCCCCGGACTTGCATCCCAACGACTTCCAGCAAGCAGCGCGCGGGCCCTTAGGCGTGCCTTTTGGCGCACGCATCTGCGCCAAGTTGGGACGATCCATCCGTTGGTATTCTCTGCCGTTTCGACAGTGTATGATGTTTGCTGTTGCGGATGAGTCGACCGGGTTTTTTCGTGCTTCATCACAGCAGCGCCAGAATCGCGCTGCAGAGGTTGGAAGAATCTGGGAGCGGGGCGGCGACCCCGTAACAGGATGCGCCGGAGGGGACGTTGACATCCAATTCCTTTCAGCTCGAACTCGAGCAACTTGCGCTCGAGCTCCTAAACCGTGCGCGGTCCGATCCTGGGGCCGAAGCGGCGCGCCTGGGTATAGGGTTGAACGAAGGTCTCCCTAGCGGGACTATCAGCGATACGCCTAAGCAGGCCCTCGCCTACGATCCTGCGCTGAGAGCGGCAGCGGTCGGGCATGTGGAGTGGATGCTCCAGGTCGACGTGTTCTCCCATACCGGTGCTGGCGATTCGAGTTCTACTCAGCGCATGGCGGATGCCGGCTATCAACTGACCGGTAGCTGGGGCACCGGGGAGAACATCGCCTGGATCGGCACCACCGGTTCGATGTCGGCTGCGCTTGAGGAGCAGTTCCTCCGCGACATGCACGATAACCTGGTGGAGAGTACCGGGCACCGCACGAACATCATGAATGGCGCCTTTCGCGAGGTTGGCCTCGGCGAGGATGACGGCGTCTTTACCTATCAGGGCACCGACTACAACGCGGCGATGCTCGCGCAGAACTTCGCCTATGCCGGCAACGCCCGGTTTCTGACCGGCGTTGTCTATGACGATCAGGACAACGACGGTTTCTACAGCCCGGGTGAGGGACGGTCCGGGGTCGGCGTCTCGATCTCGGGCGGGCTTGGCACGAGCACGGCCCATGCCGGCGGCTATAGCCTGCAGAAGGGCAATGGCACAGCGACCGTCAGCTTCTCGGGCGGCGGATTGAGCGGGACGCGCTCCGTTACGCTCAACCTCACGGGCAGCAACATCAAGCTCGACCTCATCGACGGCTCGACCATCCAGACCAGCACGGGCGTCACGCTGGCGGGCGGCATCGATACGGTCATTCACTATGGCGCATTCGGCGGATCGAGCATCGGGGATGGTGCTGCGAACCGCATGATCGGGGGCACGGGTGCCGATGCCTTCGACGGCGCGGGTGGCAACGATACGCTGGAAGGCGGCGAGGGTCATGACACGCTAACGGGCGGTGCCGGCAATGACCGTCTGCTGGGCGGGTCCGGCACCGACCGGGCCATCTTCGGTTCCGCGCTCTCGGGCTTCACTTTCGAGCAGGCCTCCGGCGGGTTGAGAGTGCTCGGTGAGGGCAATGATTTCGTCGGGTCGGATATCGAAAGCCTGATCTTCGACGATGCGACGCTGAGCTTTGCACAAGCTGCGGCGCTCGTGGGGCAGAGCAGCCCCCCGCCTGCACCGGCGGCATCCGTCGTGCCGGAACCGGAGCCTGAGCCCGAACCGCAGCCTGCGCAGCCGCAGCCCCAACCGGAACCGGAGCCGGATCCGATCCCGGGGCCCGAGCCCGAACCTGAACCCGAGTCGGACCCTGCTCCCACGCCTCAACTCGATCCGGAGCCAACGACACCGGCTGCCTCAGCGCCAGAGCCTGCGCCAGAGCCTGCGCCAGAGCCCACGCCCGAACCTCAGCCAGAACCCGAGCCCGAGCCGGAACCCGAGCCCGAGCCAGGGCCAGAACCGGAACCTGATCCCGAACCAGAACCAGAACCGGAGGATCCGACACCTCCTGTCCTGCCACCGGTGCCTGCGCCGAGGCCGAGCGACAGCGTCCTCGGGTTCACATGGACCGGCAGCACTGCCGACGACCGGATCGGCGGCGGTATGGGCGATGATGTCCTGCTCGGTCGCGCGGGGAATGACCTGATCACGGGTTCTCTTGGCGACGATACGATCGACGGCGGCGATGGGCTCGATGCCCTTCGCCAAGCCGGCGATCGCGAGGACTGGTCGCTGACGCGGCTGACGGATGGCGCATTGTTGATGGAAGGAACCGACGGCTCCGACCGAGTTGAGAACGTCGAGCGAATCTTCCTCGACGACGGGGCCTGGTTGTTTGAC
>JBCDFC010000027.1:0-28717 GCA_039178805.1 Pseudomonadota bacterium
AGCACGTCCAGGTGGTGATCAGGATGGCCTAGTGCGACATGATTTTCCGCCACGGTAACGTCGTCAACCAGCATGGGTTCGGTGCCACCGGCATCGGATTGCGCGCCGACCGCATTGTGGCGATTGGCAGTCTGCGCGCTGGGGTCGTTGAAACTGAACGCTCGCACCGCATCCGGTTCCAGTCCCAAGACTAAGCGAAGCCCGCGCCCTTCAAGGACATTGAGATGTCGTACTGCCGGCAGCGCCGGCATTCGACCATCGGCTACCAGACGCCAGCCCAACAGAGAACGGAGATAGTCGTGGCGCAGGCTGCATAAACGAGAAACACCCAACTCCGGGATCATGGAACAAGGTCACCATGCGCTTCGCGAAAAGTGAGGCCACCATAGCCGGCTGCCTCGTCTCGCCGGTGCGTTGGAGAGGGGAGCGTCGGGAGATGCTGGAACTCCAGAACGGTGTAGGGGCGTCGGTACACCCAGCTTCGGTTCTCGATCGCTTGAAGATCAGGGTTCGGCGGCACCTCCGCGGTCGCGGCGTAGAAGTGGAGGGTGAAGCCGTGTTCGGCGACCGGCTGCACCGAGAGCGGCTTCATGCCGAGTTTAAGGACTTCGGGTTCGACGATTGAGATCTCTGCGGTGCGCAAGGTCAGCAGGTTGAGATGCGCGCCCCCACCAAGACGGCCATCATCGCGGACCGGCTCCGGGCGCTCCCCTTCGAACCAGTGATCGATGAGCTCTATCGTGAAGCCCTCCGGATCCGTGAGATGGGCGAGATAGCCGACATCCTTGAATTGGCGCGGTCGGAGATCGGAGAAGCCAAGCGTCTCGAGCTGAGCACAGGCGAGTTCGATATCCGGGACAGAGATTGCGATCTTCCAGAAGAGATCGGTTGGTAACGGGGCGTAGGGCGTTCGAGCGGGTAGGAAGCGCAGGGCCATCTCGGGTTCGCCATAGCCGATGCGTCCATCGCCGAGATCCGACATGCCCATGACATCGGCGTAGAAGCGGCGCTGCGCTTCCGGATCGACCACGTAGAGGGTGAGAGTGTCGAGGGTGGCCAGGGGTCGATCCTCCGGAGCGCGTCGCGACGATTGCATAGCAGCCTGCGACACAGCCTGAAATCGTCACCGCAGCACCCATTCTTTCCCATCTTCTCGCAACCGCCGGTCGGTTTGCTCGCTGCTAGTGGTCTGGCCGAAACATCTGATACCGTCATTGCCGGACTTGATCGGGCAATCCATTCTACTGCGACGCTGCTGGAACCGAACGGGTGTCTGGATCCCCGGGTCTAGCCCGGGGATGACGTGGCTGGGATGGTTACGTTCTGGCCGGACCACGAGCCCGGAATGGGCGGCGTGGATTGGCCTCCAGGCCAAATCGACTAGGGCCGCTTGCTGCCGCGCTAGTTTCGGCGCTGAAACGTTGATCCGACAAACCGGCCGGGCTCCACGGCTTGCGTCGTGACAAATCCGGTGCGTTGTGTTGGGTGGGAGGCGATGCACGTCCTCACGATCCTCGACCACCCCAACCCTGCGTCATTCAGTGCCGCGGCCGCAAGGCGCTTCATGGATGGGGCGGAGGCGGCGGGGCATAGCTCGGAACTGACAGACCTGCACGCGGAGAAGTTCGACCCGCGCTGGTCCATGGCCGATATCGACGGCGATCGGCATGGTGCTGCGCCGGAAGACGTTCTTCGGGAACAGGCGCGTATTGCGCGCGCCGATGCGATCTGCCTCGTTTTCCCACTCTTCTGGTGGGGCATGCCCGCGATGACCAAGGGGTGGGTCGACCGTGTCTGGTCCTGGGGCTGGGCCTATGACCAGTTGGACGATCCCGAGCTTTCCCTGCAACGCCCCCGGACGGGCGTTCTCCTGATCCCGGCGGGCGCGCGGTCCGATGAGATGGAGAACGAGGGCTACACCGCTTCGTTGGAGACGGCGTGGATCGACGGGACTTTCGGCTATTTCGGCTTCGCTCGCCGGCGACTTGAGGTTCTGAACGGCTCGACGGGATCAGCAGAAAGACGTGCCGCCCTTCTCGAGCGCGCCTACCGCGCCGGATACGAGCTTGCGCCCCCATAGCTGGCCCATAGCAGGCTCGTGCTTGGCCTCTCACGGAGCGCATCCATGCACGTCGTCCCGGGCTCCAACCCGGGGGACCAGGAGATCAATCGCGTTCCGAGGTCTCCAGGACACTGGATTGCCGGATCAGGTCCGGCAATGACGGTCTCGAGGGTCTAGGCCAAGCCACTAGGACAGCGGAGAAGCGTGGCTGTCACGTCTCCTCCGGATCCTCTTTGGCGCGGCGCGTGGCGGCGAGCTCGCGGCTCTCAGCGCGAAGAGCGCGGCTCGGCGGGCAAACCTCGCGGAGGAAACCTGACAGCGTCGCGCTCAAAGTCTCACGCTGTAGGCCGTAGCGGACGTAGTTTCCCTCCTTGCGGCGCCAGACGAGCCCCGCGGTCTCCAGGATCGACAGATGCTTGGAGATCGTCGGCTGCGCCATGTCGAAGCGTGCCGCGATCTCGCCCGCGGTGAGATCGACCTCTGAGAGATAGGCCAGGATCCGCCGACGGGTCGTCGACGAAAGCGCCTCGAAGACGCGCTCCATGCTTCACTCCATTTGCCTATTTAGCTTACAAGCTATACGCCTATGACTGACAAGTGATATGCATGCGTCTGCCTGGGAGCAATACCATGACCGCTGAGAACTTGAGCGACACACCGCGCCACATCGTCATCGGTGGTGGATCGGGCTTCATAGGATCGGCACTTTCCGCAGCCCTCAGGGCCCGTGGCGACCGCGTCACGCTGATCTCGCGTCAGGCGGGCCCTGGACGGATCACATGGGACGCTTTGGAGCGTGACGGGCTCCCAGCCTGCGATGCGGTCGTCAACCTCGCTGGGCGCCACATTCTCGACCCGCGGCGACGCTGGACCGAGCGCTATCGCGACGAAGTCATCCGCTCCCGCGTCGAGACCACGACGCTGCTCGTGAACCGGATCAACGAGATGACGGAGCCGCCGGCAGTCTTTATCTCGACGGCGGGCAAGTGCTTTTACGGCACCGAAGCCGGCGCGGCGGAGCGCAGGGCCAGCTACCCGGAACTCGACGAGGACAGCGCGCCGATGGGCCTCGACTTCCCCGCCGAACTCGTCGGTCGCTGGGAGAAGGCGGCCGACCATCTCGACGCCACGCGCGTTCGCCATGTGCGCCTGCGCATCGGCATCGTGCTCGGCTCGGTCGAGCGCGAGGGCTTTATCGCCAAGCTATGGCGCATCGGACGTTCCCGTGGGTTGCTGCCGCTCATCCGCCTGCCCTTCTGCATGGGGCTCGGTGCCGTGATCGGAACCGGCCGCCAGCCTTTCCCGTGGGTCCATATCGACGACATGGTGGGGATCGTGCTGAAGGTGATCGACGATGAGAGCGCGGCGGGGCGGTACAACTGTGTCGCCCCTGGCATCGTGGACAATCGCACCTTCATGTCGGCCCTTGCCCGGCATCTTCGCAGACCGCTGCTGTGGCGTGCCCCCGCTTGGCTGGTGACGGGCCTCGTTGGGGCGGAGCGCGCCTCGATCCTGCTTGAGGGCCAGAACGTGGTTCCGAGGCGAACCATCGCGCTCGGCTACGACTTCCGCTTTCCCACCTTGGAACCAGCGCTCACGAACCTCGTTCGGATCACGTTCTGAAACGCGCGGCCGGTGCCCCCGCGCGATCCACTGGAGCGCCTTTCAATCTAACGTGTTCACGGGAACAGCGTCATTGCCGGGCTTGACCCGGCAATCCAGTGGCACCGGCCGTGGATGCTCGGGTCGAGCCCGAGCATGACATGATCGTGTGAGGTTGGAAGGCGCTCTGGCGGTCCGAACAGAAACAGAGCCTGCAACGAGGCCCGTTCGAAACATAGCGATTTCGGGAGCGTAGTCCGCAGAACCCTGAGGTCCGTCGTGGTGCCGGAGGCCCATCGGGGCCTCCGACGAACTCATCGGGTCAGAGCTTCGCGCGCTCGGACCTGAGGGCGAGCCAGAGGCAGTAGCACATCACCAGCACGACGAGCGTGAAGGGGATGCCGGTCGAGACCGCCGCACCTTGCAGCGCGCTCAACCCGCCTCCGAGCAGAAGCGCAATGGCCACAAGCCCCTCGAGCGTGCACCAGAATACCCGCTGCACCACCGGTGCGTCCATCTTGCCGCCAGCCGTGATCGTATCGATCACGAGGCTGCCGCTGTCGGACGAGGTGACGAAGAAGATAATGATCAGCACCAGCGAGATCGGTGCGATGATCGAGTAGAGGGGCAGCTCCTGCAGGAAGCCAAAGAGGGCCATCTCCGGCTTGTAGCTGTCGACCACATTGGCCTTCACCACTTCCGCACCGCCGGCGTTCATCATGTCGATCGCGGCGCCGCCGAAGGTCGACATCCAGAGCGCACAGACACAGGTCGGAGCGATCAGCGCGCAGAGCACGAACTCACGCACCGTCCGACCCTTGGAGATGCGGGCGATGAACATGCCCACGAAGGGCGACCACGCGATCCACCAGGCCCAGTAGAAGGTCGTCCAGCCGTGGAAGAAGATGGTGTCCTCACGTCCGAACGGGTTCGAAAGGGCGGGCAGCAGCATCACGTAGTCGGCCATCACGCCGAAGTACCGCACGATCGCGTCAATCGGCCCGGTCATGATCAGGACGAAGAAGAAGAGCGCGACGGCCATGATCATGTTGATCTCGGACAGCCGCTTCACGCCCTTGTCCATGCCCAGCAGAACCGAGCCCAAGGCGATGGCGGTGATCGCAAGGATCAGGACCACGACAACGGTGTTCGAAGGCTCGATGCCCGCGACCTCGTTCAAGCCCGCCGCGACTTGCTGCGCGCCGAACCCGAGCGAGGTGGTCAGACCGAAGAGCGTCGCAAAGACCGCCATCGTGTCGATCGCGTGACCCCACCAGCCCCAGACCCGCTCACCTAGGATCGGGTAAAAGGCCGAACGGAGCGTGAGCGGCAGGCCCAGGTTGTAGCAGAAGATCGCAAGGCAGAGCCCGACCACCGCATAGACGGCCCAACCTTCGAGCCCCCAGTGATGGATAGTGCCGACGACCCCGATATACTCGTTCCCGGGGATGGTCGGGTCGATCCCGAGGGGCTGCGCACCGCCGCCTTCCGCGAAGTTGTAGTACGTCGGCTCGAGCACGCCGAAGAACAGGAGGCCGATGCCGATCCCTGCCGCGAACATCATCGCGATCCAGCCGGCATAGGAGTAGTCAGGCTTCGCATCCTTGCCCCCGATCCGCACCGAGCCCACGGGCAGCACGATGAGCACAAGGCAGAAGAGCGTCATGAAGTTGACGGAGAGGACCAGGAACGAGTCGAAGGTCTTCGTCAGCCACGGTCGCAGCCACCCGAAGAACTCTGCCGAAGCTTCCTGGTTTGCGAGCGAGAGCAGCACGAACGCAATGATCAGAAGGCTTGAGATCAGGAAGACGGGGTTGTGAATGTCGAGGCCGAGGGGACGGATGTTGTCCTGTCCCATTTCGTAGTCTGTTGAGAACTGCATGCTCTCTGAACTGGCACCGGGTGGTGTATCCGATGTCGTCATATGTTGGCTCCTCCCAGCTCCGGGCGCTCGCCGCCCGATTGGTTATCAACTCGATGGGATAGCGGCGCGGAGCCATTGTCAAAGTTTGTTTTGCTCGCGAAGGACACAATTCCTAGGAGAGTTCGGTTCGGCTGACGGCGAGATCTTGCATTCGGGAGAAGCTGT
The DNA here is from genome assembly GCA_039178805.1 of Pseudomonadota bacterium. Taxonomy (GTDB): domain Bacteria; phylum Pseudomonadota; class Alphaproteobacteria; order Rhodobacterales; family Rhodobacteraceae; genus Thermohalobaculum. Next base: position 5,754 of record JBCDFC010000027.1, read on the forward strand.
CGGTCCGGCGGCGGTGCCCATTTTTAAGCGCACCGTGGCGACGCGGTGACCTCGGCCCTCCGGCACCCCAATGCGAAAACAACAGTCTCCATCTGGGTTTGACACCACAACCAGCACCTCGTGAGGGTTACCCAACCACCCGATCGCTCCGAGCTGTGTCGCGGAGGTTCCGCATGCTGAAACGGCTTGGCGCGGTGCAGCAATCGCTGCATGGAGCGTGATCGAGTGTAGCGAGGCAAACACGGCATGGACTGCCCAGAAAGGGCACATAGACGGTGGTGGAGGTGCAAACCGCACTCAGCTTGAAGGTGAGTCGTTCGTATCGGATCCGAATGAATGGACGTGACGCGTTCCCGCCGACGCTGCTTCAACCCCACTCAGTACCTCGCCGATCGACCATGGACAGGAGCCAGGCGCCCGCTGGAGTACGGCATCACCGAGCTCTCCGACACTCACCGAGCAGAGGCGCAGCCGTCCTTCGGAGCGGTCCCGGGCGCGCTAGTACACATCCCGCTGGTAGCGGTGTGCCTTCTTCAAGGCGTCGACATAGGCATCGACCCCTGCTTCATCGAGGCCAGCGCATCTGCCAATCACCCGGCGGATCGCAGCGTCCACATCGGCCGCCATGCGGCTGGCATCGCCGCAGACATAGATCGCCGCCCCGGCCTCCAGCCACTCGAAGAAGGTCTCGGCATCCCGCTCGATCAGGTGCTGCACATAGACCTTGTCCTTGCCATCCCGCGACCAGGCGAGGCTGAGCTTAGAGAGGGTGCCCTGCTCCGCCCAGGCCGTCATCTCGTCGGCATAGAGGAAATCCGTCGCCTCGTGCTGGTCGCCGAAAAAGAGCCAATGCTTGCCAGACGCGCCGCGCACCTCGCGTTCCTCGATGAACGCGCGGAACGGCGCGATGCCGGTGCCGGGGCCGATCATGATCAAGGGCGTCGCATCATCGATCGGCAGATGGAAATGGGCCGACTTCTGCACATAGACCCCGACACTGCCGCCCGGCGACAGCCTCTGGCCGAGAAAGGTCGAAGCGACCCCTTTCCGCGGCAAGCCGTTCAGCTCGTAGTGAACTTCTCCGACGGTCAGGTGCACCTCACCCGCATGCCGGTTCGGGCTGGACGAAATCGAGTAGAGCCTGGGCTGCAGCGGCCTCAACCCATCGACCAGCGTCTGGGGCGTCAGCCAATCGACGCCTGTCAGCAGCGCATCGAGCACCTGGCAGTCCGGCCCCGGGGCACAGCCCCAAGCCTCGGCCGTCGCTGGCGTGATCACGGCGAGGTCCAGCATCTTCAAAAGCGCGGCGCGCAGCGTGGTGGGGCCGGTTTTGAGTGATACCGTCTCGCTGCCTAAGAACCCACTCGCCTCCAGGATCGCGCGAACCTCTGCCGCGTCGTTGATCGGCCAAAGACCGAGCACATCGCCTGCCTCGTAGGCGAGATCGGCACCTCCGCCGGCCAGCGAGATCTCCACATGGTTTACCCGCTTGGCCGAGCCGCCTCCGCTCAGACAACGCACATCCAGGATCGTACCGATGAAGGGATGGTTCTTGTCGAAGGCGGGCTTTGCTTCCTCCGCGGGTGCGGCGACGGCAGCGCCCGGGGCCCCTGCGGCCTGCGCGAAGGCTTCCGCATCGAAGACTGCCGTCCGCCACTCGGCATAAGGGTCGTCATAAGCGACGTCGCAGGCGACCATGGCCGCTGCTCGTGTCGCACCCAAGGCGGCCAGCCGCTCATCGATATCGCGGGCTGCCTTGTTGAAATGCGGATAGCTGCTGTCGCCGAGGCCACAGACGCTGAACACGAGGCTCTCCGGCAGCGCGGGCGCATCCTCAGCCATCAGCGCATCGTAGAACCCGCGCGCGTTGTCCGTAGGCTCCCCCTCGCCGAAGGTTGCCGCGACGATGAGAACATGCCGGATCTCGGCCAGTGCCGCAGGCGTCACCGTATCGAGCTCAGCAATCGTTGCGTCGAACCCCCGCGTGCCGGCGAATTTGCGAAGGTCCTTGGAGAGCGATTCCGCCGTTCCCGATTGCGATCCGTATAGGATGGTGAGCGCCGTCCCCGCCTCCGCCTCACCGCCCGCTCCCTTGGCGCTGGAGGCGATCGCGTGGAGGCCCGCGAAGAGCCCGTTCAGCCATTGCCGCTGGTCCTCGTCAAAGGGCGCGTCCGCCGGGATGAAATCGGGCGCATCGGCCGGTGGCGGCGCCGAGATGGCCTTGGCGACGCGGTCGAGAATGGTCATGTCCTGCTCGGTCATCGGGCTCGGATCCTGTTCAAGCAGCGATTGTCAGGGGGTCGAGCAGAGCGGTCAGCTCCGCATCGGGAACGCTGCGGACAAAGGCGAGGAAGCTCTCCCCGCCACGCCGCCGTTTGAGGTAGTTGGAGAGCACCGCCTCGACGATCTCGTTGATCTCGCCGGCGGCGACGGGGCCGCAGAGGCGCCGCCCGATGCCCTTATCCTGATCGCTGCCACCGCCGAGGACGATGTGATAGCCCTCGCGCCCATCGGGCAGCGTCGCGCCGACAAGGCCGATATCGCCGATATAGTGCTGCGCGCAGGAGTTCGGGCAGCCGGTCAGATGGATGTTGATCGGCTGATCGAGGGTGAAATGCTCCTCCAGATGGCGCACCAGCGCCGTACCGTTCTCCTTGGTGTAAGCGAGCGCCAGTTTGCACCCCGCCTTGCCCGTGCAGGCGACGGCACCTGCGGCGAAGGCGGTGGCACGCGTGGCCATCCCGGCCCCCAGCAGCGCCTCCTCGACTGCAACAAGCTTCGCATCGGGCACATGCGGGATCAGAACGTTCTGCCAGACGGTCAGGCGCAGATCGTTCGCTGCATGCTCCAGCGCCACCCGGCCTAGGATCCGCATCTGCTCGACCGAGAGGCGCCCCATCTCCAGCGCCACCCCGGCATAGCTCAGCCCCTCCTGGCGTTGAGGGTGGACGCCGATATGGCCCTGCCGGTCCACGGCCGGGCGGGGCTCGTCGTGCTGCGCACCCAACGGCGTCAGGCGGAAGCCCGCTTCCAACGCGTCCAGCTTCTCCTGCGTCCTCTCGATGAACCAGTCGATGCCCTTGCCGTCGAGCAGGTATTTGAGCCGCGCCTTCTTCCGGTTCGTGCGGTCGCCGTGCTCGATGAAGACATGCAGCATCGCGACCCCGGCCATCACCGTCTGCTCGGGCGTGCAGATCATGCCCGTTTCGCGCGTGAGGTCCTTGTGCCCACTGATCCCACCGAGAGAGATCCGGCAATAGACCCCCGGTTCGACGTTCCCGGGCTCGACGTCCCCTGCCCCTTCGCCGATGCGCACGGCCTGAAAGCAGATGTCGTTGCTGTCGGCCACGCAGGAGATTGTGCCGCCATTGTCGAAGGCGATGTTGAACTTCCGCGGCAAGGCCCGCAGCGCCCGCGTATTCAGCACGAGGTTCGAAAGCCTGCGGGTATAAGGCGATAGGTCGATCAGCTCCGCCCGGTCGAACCCCGCCGTCGGCGAGGCCGTCATGTTCCGCGCCGAATCCGCACCCGAACCCTGGCAGGACACACCCGCCTGGTTGAGCGCGTCCATTACGTTCAGCACGTCCTTGGGCGCGATCTCGCGCATCTGGAGGTTGCCGCGGGTCGTCACATGGGCGTAGCCACCGGCATAGCGCTCGGCGATCTCGGCCAGCGCCAGCATTTGATCGCCGCGTAGGCGACAGGCGGGCAGGCGCAGGCGCACCATGTAGCCGGGGCTCGTCGGTTCCACATTGAAGAAGCCGAGATGGCGCAACAGGAACTGGTCGAGCCCGGTCGCCATCTCGTTCGCAGCGGCCCAGCGCTCCAGCCGGTCCCACATGTCCAGCGGGTGGAGCTTGTGCTTCGCGATCTCCTCCTTGCAGAGATCCTCGAGCGGCGTGCCAAAGACGGTCTCCACGGGCGGCGCCACGGCCGCGCCTGCCGAAGGCGCGCCAAGCTCCAGCTTCGAGAGGGCGGCGAGGATGCAGGCGACCTGCTCCTCGGTAAATCCGCGGGGGCGGAACGGACCATCCATCGCGTTCACCGCCTCCCCGCTCGGTTCGCCAGCGCACCGCTCATGCCGCGACCTCCGTCTCGTGCAGAAGGGGCGCGATCTGTTGGGCGGCGGCGGGCCGCTTGATCATGATGATCGCAGGGCTCGAGATCTCGGCCGAGCGGATCGCCTCGGGCAGCGCCGCGAGCGATGTCGTCAGCCGCCGCTCGTCCCGTGTGGTCGCATTGGCTACGACCTCGACATCGGAGGCAGGATCGACGCCTTCCGCAAGGAGCGATTGCGCCGTCGTGTCCGCCGTCTCGACACCCATGTAGATCGCGAGGGTCGTGCCCGGTTGCAGCCTCTCTGCCATCTTCCCGGCCAGCGCCCCGCGCTCAAGCCGCCCGGTGGCGAGGACCACGGCCTCAGTCTCACCCCGCCGCGTGAGGAAGGCGCCCGAACAGGCCGCCGCGGCAGAGGCCGCAGTCACGCCCGGCACGATTTCCCAGGCAATGCCGGCCGCATCGAGCGCCTCGGCCTCCTCCGCCCCACGTGCAAAGATGCCGGGATCGCCGCATTTGAGGCGCACGACCCGCTGGCCGCGCTTGGCTGCCGAGACCATAAGCGCGTTGATCCGCTCCTGCGGCCAATCGGCGGCACCCGGCGTCTTGCCGACATAGACCCGCTCCGCATCGCGCCGGGCGAGCTCCAGGATCTCCGCCCCCACGAGGCGGTCGTAGAAGATGACGTCCGCCTCCTGCAGGCGCTGCACACCGCGAAGCGTGATCAGATCCCGCGCACCGGGCCCTGCACCCACGAGGCTTACGAAGCCGCCTGGCGCTTCGCCCGGCGCGCCGCCCGCCTCCACCGCGGCCTTGATCGCGCGCGCTGCCTCATCCTCGGCGCCGCGCGCATGGCTCTGCCTCGGCGATCCATCGAACACCCATTTCCAGAAGGCCCGGCGCGCGGTGGGGGCCACGCGCTCTGCCACTCGCGCCCGTAGCCGTCCAGCGAGCGCCGCGAGCGCGCCGAGCCTCGGCTCCAGCATCTCCTCGATACGGGTCTTGATCTGGCGCGCGAGGACAGGTGCCGTGCCTTCCGTTCCAATCGCCACCACCACCGGATCGCGGTCCACGATCGACGGCGTGATCGCGTCGCAGAGGTCCGGCTGATCGACGACGTTCACGACCGCCCCGGCAGCCTTCGCCACTGCGTGGAGCGCCGTATCGGCCCCCCGGCAACCGGTCGCAACGAAAACAAGCGCGGTATTCCAGAACAGCGCCGGGCCGACACCGCCCGCGTGATGTATGATGCGCCCCGTCGCCGCGAGCTCGGCCAGTTCAGGCTCCAACTCGGGCGCGGCGACTATGATCTCGGCCTCGGTCTTCAGCGCCAGCCGGCACTTCTGCGCCGCCTGTTCGCCGCCACCCAGGATCACGATCCGCCGGCCGGCCACCGTTAGGAACATCGGGAATGTGCGCATCTGGCTCGGCTCCTTCCGGCCTAGCTATTCGGCGGCGAGGCTTGCTTTCGGGCGGGCGAGAAGGCGGGCGAGTTCGGGCCGACAGGACCCGCAATTCGTACCCGCCCGGAGCGCGCGGCCGATGGCCTCGACATCCGCCAGCCCCTGCTCCTCGATCGCGGCCTGGATCGTGTTCACCCCAACACCGAAGCAGCTACAGACGAGCGCGCCCGGATCGGGCCGGTCGATGCTGGGCCGGCCAGCGAGCATCGCGGCAACGCCCACTTCACCGATCTGCTCGACCACATGCGCCCGCGCGACTTCCACAGGTTCAGGCGCGGCGAAGAACGCCGCCACCACGCGCCCGTCCGCCACGAAGGCGATCCGCGCCGTACCCCGGCCACTGTCGACGACACTCACGGGGCGCGCCCCAGCGTCTTCGAGCCCGAAGAGCGCCTCGGCAAAACCCGTCCAATCCGCCGGCGCCTCTGCCCCAGCAAGCTCCGCGCGCCAGCCCCCGGTTGAGCGCGCCAGGGCCCAGTACGCCGTCGTGGGCGCGAAAGCCTCGACCGCGACGGCGAATCCATGCCAGGCAGCCTCAAACCGCTCGACGCGCACGGGGTAGGCCTTCGATTCTGGCTGACCCGAGATCGGATCGACGACCGCTCCCACCAGCGCATCGGCTCGCCCCTCGGAAGACCAGATCGCGGTCCAGTGCATGGGCATGAAGACCGAACCCTCCGGCGTGCGGTCGGTCACCAGCGCCCTGGCCACAGCACGGCCATGCGGGCTCTCCAGCGTCACCAGCTCCGCCGCCTCAATACCCAGCCCCGCCGCGTCGCGCGCATGGATCTCGACGAAGGGCTCCGCGATATGGGCGGAGAGGCGCGGCGATTTCGCCGTCCGCGTCATCGTGTGCCAATGGTCGCGCACCCGCCCGGTGTTCAGCCGCAGCGGATAGGCGGCCGTCGGCGCGCTCACCGGCGCACGATGCTCGACCGCGACCATCCGGGCCTGACCATCGGCGTGATGAAAGCCGCCCTCGGCATAGAACCGCCCGCCTGGGTCGCCTTCCGCCGGCACGGGCCACTGAATGGGCTCGAGCCGGTCATAGGCCACGTCATCGATCCCGGCGAGGCCCGAGATATCGAAGTCGCGCCCCAGATCTGCAGCAAGCGCCGAGAGCGCTGCGTGCTCCCGAAAAATCTCGGCGGGCCCCGAATAGTCGAAGGCTTCGCCCCACCCCATGGCCGCCGCCACGTCGCAGAGATGCCGCCAATCGGGCCGCGCCTCGCCCGGCAGCGGTAGGAAGGCACGCTGCCGCGTGATCCGCCGCTCCGAATTCGTGACAGTCCCCGACTTCTCGCCCCAGGCTGCCGCCGGCAGCAGCACCTGCGCAAGCCGCGTCGTATCGGTATCCGCCATCGCGTCCGAGACGACGACGAAGGGGCAGGCCCGGATCGCAGCCGCCACATCATCCGCCTGCGGCAGACTGACGGCCGGGTTCGTCGACATGATCCAAAGCGCTTTGATGCGCCCATCGGCGCAGGCTTGGAACAGGTCCACCGCCTTCAGCCCCGGCTCAGTACAGATCACCGGCGACCGCCAGAAGTCCTGCACCGCCGCGCGATGCCCCGCATTCTCGATATCGAGATGCGCCGCCAGCGTGTTCGCCAGCCCACCAACTTCGCGCCCGCCCATCGCGTTCGGCTGACCGGTGACCGAGAGCGGCCCCATGCCGGGCCGCCCGATCCGCCCCGTCGCCAGATGGCAGTTGATGATCGCACCGACCTTATCGGTCCCCTGGCTCGACTGGTTCACGCCCTGGCTGAAGACCGTCACGACCCGCTCGCTACGGATCCAAAGCCGCCAGAAGGCTTGTAGATCCTGCGCCGAAAGCCCCGTCGCCCGCGCTGCGGTCTCGGTATCCATCCGCCGCGCCTTAGCGATCGCCGCCGGTAACCCCGCCACATGGCGCAGCACGAACTCCGCATCGATGGCACCTTCCGCCTCGATCCAATTCAGGAGCCCGTTGAAGAGCGCGACGTCGGAGCCGGGCGCAAGCCGCAGCTCCATATCCGCAAGCTCCGCCGTCGCCGTGCGCCGCGGGTCGATGTTCACGACCTTCATGCCTGGCCGCGCTTGCTTCGCCGCCGCAAGCCGTTGGTAGAGAACGGGATGGCACCAGGCGAGGTTCGAGCCCACGAGAACGACTAAGTCCGCCGTTTCCAGGTCCTCATAGGACCCAGGCACCGTATCGGTTCCGAAGGCCCGCCGTTGCCCCGCCACGGTTGAGGCCATGCAGAGCCGCGAATTCGTGTCGATATTCGCCGAGCCGATGAAGCCCTTCATTAGCTTGTTGGCGACGTAGTAGTCCTCGGTCAGGAGCTGGCCCGAGACGTAGAACGCCACGCTATCGGGCCCGTGCGTCGCGATGGCTGAGCGGAAACGCTCCGCGACAAGCTCGATCGCCTCGCCCCAATGCGCGCGCCGCCCGCCGATCCTCGGTTCCAACAACCGGCCCTCGAGATCGAGCGTCTCGCCGAGCGCCGCTCCCTTGGAACAGAGCCTGCCGAAGTTCGCCGGATGCGCCCGATCGCCGGAGATGAGCGCACCGCCCATGCCGTTCGGCGTCGCGAGCACGCCGCAGCCGACGCCGCAATAGGGGCATGCGGTGCGTACGGGCGCAGAGAATGGCACGCCGTCCATCGCCCTTACCCGTCAGAGCGCGCGTCGGGTGACGCGGTGCTGGTCGCGCAGGAAGCCGCGAGGGTATGAAGAGTGGTCGCCGGTTCAATGGTGTCGCCGCTGCAACCTTGGCCATTCGCCTTACCCGGCGATGCTGCAACGGCCACCATAGGGTCCAGTGGGGTGTCCCCCGTAAAGCCCGGCCCGAAGATGAGCGTCTCGCGCATCTGCGAGACGTTCGTGCCCTCTTGGATCCGGTCGAAGAACCAGTTCGCGTTGCTCGTCTCACCATACATGACCGCGCCGACGAGCCGGTTCTGTTCCAGGATCAGCCGTCGATAGGCACCCTGCACCGGATCGCGGAGCACGATCTCCTCGCGCGCATCGCCTTCGGCAAAGTCGCCGGCGGAGAACAAGTCGACGCCTGTGACCTTGAGCTTCGTCGCCGTCAGCGAACCCTCATAGGCAGCGCCGGTGCCAGTCAGCGTCCCCGCCGCGACCGCCGCCATCTCGTAGAGAGGTGCGACGAGCCCGTAGCAGATGCCCCGATGTTCCGCGCATTCGCCAAGCGCCAGGATCGAGGGGTCAGACGTCACCAGTGCGTCATCGACCGCGATGCCGCGCCCGACCGCCAAACCAGCCGCCTCTGCGAGCGCTGCCGACGGTCGGATGCCCACTGCCATGCAGACGATGTCCGCGGGGATCTCGGTCCCGTCGTCAAGCTGCACCGCGCGTACCCGATCCTCACCCAGAATGGCACGGGTGTTGGCGCGGCAGCGGACAGCAACACCCCGCGCCTCGAGCGCGTCCTGCAAGAGCCGAGCTGCCGCTTGGTCGAGCTGGCGCTCCATCAGATGCGGCATCAAGTGCAGCACGGTCACGTCCATGCCGCGGAGGCGCAGCCCGGCCGCGGCCTCCAGCCCCAACAACCCGCCGCCGATCACGACGGCCCGGCGCCCGGGCGCCGCCGCCTCGATCAGCGCGTTCGTGTCGTCGAGATCGCGATAGGTCACGACCCCCGGCAGATCGCACCCCGCGACGGGGATCACGAAAGGCGTCGAGCCTGTCGCGATGACGAGCTTGTCATACGGCGTCTCGCCCCGCGTGGTCGACACGGTCTTCCGTGCGCGATCGATGGCCGTCACCGTCTCACCGAACCGGCATTCGACGCCGTGGCGCGCATACCATTCGGCGTCGTGGGTGACGATCTCCTCGTACTGCTTCTCGCCCGCCAAGACCGGCGAGAGCATGATGCGGTTGTAGTTCCCCCGCGGCTCCGCCCCGAACAGCGTCACTTGCAAGCGATCCGACGCTGCCTCGAACAAATGCTCCAGCATGCGGCCGGATGCCATGCCGGCACCGATAACGACGAGTTTCTCGGCCATCGTCTACTCCGCCGCGACGCCGGTCTCAGGCTCGGCGGTTGGATAGGCACTGCGCACCATCTCGTCGGAGACGACCTCATACGCCGCCTCCCAGGCGTCGTGCATCTCATGCGTGAAGGCTTCGCCGAGGCTGTGGGACAGCGTGTAAATCATCGCCTGACCCAGCGGCCCATACATCGCCGGCGTGACGCCCCGTGCGACCAACCGGGCGGCCAGATTGCGCAAAATGGGGGCCAGCGCCTCGCGATCGTCCAGCGTTGCGACAACGCTGCCGAGCTCCTGCACGATTTCCGCACCATCGGCACGCAACTCGCTATGCGATCGGGGTTGGATATCGGGCGCGGTTTGCAGCAGGCGCGCAAAGAAGAGCTCGGTCGCGAGGCCCGAGATCGGCAGCATCTGCCGAAAGCTCGCTTCGATCAGCCCGATCTGAGTCGTGGTGAGGGTCATCGGTCACTCCCCTTCCGTCCGCATCCATTGGCGCTCTCGATGCGGCGTGACCGCATCCGCGCCGCGGCGGCATCGGTGATGGTTTCGAGAGACGGGCGCATCAGGCCGCCTCCTCGGTTTTGGCATGCGCCTCGGCAGCCGGCTCCTCAGCGGCGGCTGGCTCGGGTGCTTGCGATTTGCCGTGGGCACCCAGCTCATACTCTTCAAGGAAGCCGAGCAGTTCCTCGCGATAGCGGTAGTAGTCCGGATGCTCGAGCAGCGCCTTCCGCGTCCGCGGTCGAGGCAGATCCACGTGCATCACACGACCGATCCGTGCCCGAGGCCCGTTCGTCATCATGATCACCCGGTCCGCCAGCAGGATCGCCTCGTCGACGTCGTGGGTGACGCAGACAGCGGTGACCTTTGTGCGCGACCACACTTCCATCAGCACTTCCTGCAGCTCCCAGCGCGTCAGGCTGTCGAGCATGCCGAAGGGCTCATCGAGGAGGAGAAGCTTCGGGCTGAGCGCAAAGGCACGGGCAATGCCGACCCGCTGTTTCATCCCGTTCGAGAGCTCCGCGGCGGGCTTGTCCATCGCGTCCGCAAGGCCGACACGCTCAAGGTAGTACTCGACGACGTCCTGCCGCTCAGGCTGGCTCGCCTTGGGATAGACGCGGTCGACCCCAACGCTCACATTCTCCCTGGCCGACAACCAGGGAAACAGCGAAGGCGCCTGGAAGACGACCGCCCGCTCCGGGTCGGCCTCAGTCACGTGCTTGCCGTCAAGAACGATAGCCCCTTCCGAGATCTCGTTCAGCCCGGCCGTCATGGTCAGCACGGTGGATTTGCCGCAACCCGAATGCCCGATGAGCGAAACGAACTCACCCTTGTTGATCGAAAGATCGACCTCCTCGACCACGGTCAGCGGGCCCGAGGGTGTGGGATAGACTTTCGAAAGCTTGGAGAACTGAAGGTAGCGGTCCTCCGTCAGCGTCTCCGCAGCTTTCGCATAGGCGCGCGGCAAGCCATGGATCGGGGTGACGTTTGGCAGGACCCGCGTCTCAGGCGCTTTCGCCGCGATCCCCACATCCATGAGGTACTGCGTGACCGCGCCCCGCAGTTGCTTGAACGTCTCGTCATGGTTCAGCGCCGTACGCTCCCGCGGCCGGGCGAGCGTGACGTCGAACTGCGCGCCGAGCGTCCCGTCCGGGTTGAGCGCCACGATCCGGTCGGCCAGCAGCAGCGCCTCGTCCACGTCGTTGGTGATGAGGACCACCGTCTTCCGGTCCCCCTCCCAGATCTGCGTGATCTCGTCCTGCAGATTGGCACGGGTCAGCGCGTCGAGTGCCGAGAGCGGCTCGTCGAGCAGCAACACCTCCGGGTTCATGGCGAGCGCCCGGGCCACGGCCACGCGCTGCCGCATACCACCCGAAAGCTCCGCGGGCCGGCGGTCCATGGCGTGGCCGAGGCCCACCCTCGTCACGAACCGCTCGACCGTCGCCGCGCGCTCCGCCTTCGAGAGGCCCTTGTGCACCGCATCGACGGCAAGCCCCACATTGCCCGACACCGTGAGCCACGGCATCAGCGAGTAGGACTGGAAGACGAGCCCGCGCTCGGGCCCCGGGCCGTCGATCGCGCTCCCTTTGAAGAGCGCCTGCCCCTGATCCGGGCTCTCGAGCCCCGCCAGCAGGTTGATCAGCGTCGTCTTGCCCGTGCCCGAGAAGCCGAGGATCGCCAGGAACTCCCCGTCGCGGACCTCGAGATCGATGCCCTTCAGGACCGGGGTGAAGGCCGCGCCCTCACCATAACCCTTCGAGACGCCCTTAAGCTCTAAGATCGCCATGGCGCTCACCGCTTCGCTGCGTGGGTGAAGGCGGACTGGATCGCGTACATCATCCGGTCGAGGAAGAAGCCGATCAGCCCGATGGTGAAGACCGCCACCATGATCTTGGCGAGCGACTGGGAGGAACCGTTCTGGAACTCGTCCCAGACGAACTTCCCAAGGCCTGGGTTCTGCGCCAGCATCTCGGCCGCGATCAGCACCATCCAGCCCACGCCGAGGCTGAGGCGAAGACCGGTAAAGATCAGCGGCAGCGCCGAGGGCAGCACCAGCTTCGTGATCTTGGTCCAGGTGCTCATCTTCAGGACGCGGCTGACGTTCACCAGGTCCTTGTCGATGCTGGAGACGCCGAGCGCCGTGTTAATGAGCGTCGGCCAGAGCGAGCAGAGCGTGACCGTGATCGCCGAGTTCAGGAACGACTTAGAAAACGTCCCGTCATTCGTCGTGTAGAGTGCCGAGACCACCATGGTGACGAGCGGCAGCCAGGCGAGCGGCGAGACCGGCTTGAACACCTGAATGAGCGGATTGAAGGCAGCATTTGCCGTTTTCGACAAGCCGCAGAGGATCCCGATGGGCACGGCGATGACCGTGGCCAGCAGAAACCCGAAGAACACCGTTTGGATCGAGGTCCAGATCTGCGCGTAGTAAGTCGGCTTGCCCGTATACTCGCGCCATTTGACGCGATCTTCCTGGCCAGCCTCTATCAACTTCGCGTTCCGCGCCTCCTGACGCTCATGAAACGCGGCCTCTTTGTCCCACGACCGCTCGGCATCGGCATGCAGGTTCTCGACCTGCTCCCACACCTGAACGGGCCCTGGGATTGCGCCGAGCGAGGTCTGCACCTGCGGCGCAAGCCAACCCCAGAGCGCGAGAAAAGCGAAGATCGCCATCAGCGGCACCAGCATCAGCCGCCAGAGCTCGCTCATCTGCGCCCGAGGGTTGTCGCCCGCCGCGACCCGCAGCAGAGGCGTCAGGAAGCTTAGGCCGATGACCTGGAACCAGGTGTCCGCCTTGTTGATGCGCGTGAAGAGCCGGGCGCGTTTCGCCTCGCGAGCCTCTTCGGCGCTCAGATTGGTGTCGGTGATCGCAGCCATCTCTGCCTCTGAAATGCTGGGCACGGCCCGTGCCGCTGGCGCACCCTCCCCCAGAGAGGGGAAGGGCCAGTGAGGGGTGGGTCGGGGTTCAGCCCTCGACGTCGGTGCCGACGACGCGCTGTTCACCCTTCAGACCGATGGGGAAGGCCTCGAGATAGGCGTTGGGCTTCCGGCCGTCGTACTCGACGCTATCGATGAATTCGGCCGTCGCCTCACGATAACCGTCGGTGTCCCAGGGGAAGTCAGCCTCGTTGGCAAGCCCTTCGTCGACCAGGAGCCGCGCAGCCTCGAGGTAGATGTCCGGCCGATAGACCTTCTCGGCCACTTCCGCATACCAGCTATCCGGCTTCTGCTCCGATATCTGGCCCCAGCGGCGCATCTGCGTGAGATACCAGATGGCGTCCGAGTAGTAGGGATAGGTCGCGAAGTAGCGGAAGAAGACGTTGAAGTCGGGGATGTCCCGCTTGTCGCCCTTCTCGAACTCAAAGGTCCCGGTCATCGAGTTGGCGATCACCTCATAATCCGCGCCCACATATTCTGAGCGGCTGAGGATCTCGACCGCTTCGGGCCGGTTGGCGTTGTCGTTCTCATCAAGCCACTGGGCCGCCCGGATCAGCGCCTTGGTGACGGCGAGCGTCGTGTTCGGATACTGCTCTGCGAACTCGGCCGTGATGCCGAACACCTTCTCCGGGTTGTTCTTCCAGATCTGGTAGTCCGTGATCACCGGCACACCGATGCCCTTGAACACCGCCTGCTGGTTCCAGGGCTCGCCCACGCAATAGCCGTAGATCGTGCCGGCCTCCATCGTCGCGGGCATCTGCGGCGGCGGCGTGACCGAGAGCAGGACCTCAGCCCCGATCTGCCCGGTGATGTTCTGGGGGCTGTAATAGCCCGGCTCCAACCCACCGGCCGCGAGCCAGTAGCGAAGCTCGTAGTTATGCGTCGAGACCGGGAAGACCATGCCCATATTGAAGGGCTTGCCCTCGCCCCGGATGCGGTCAACCACAGGCTTCAGCGCCGAGGCCGAGATCGGATGGATCGGCTTGCCCGCGTCGTCATGGGGCACGTACTGCTTCATCTCGGCCCAGATCTCGTTCGAGACCGTGATGCCATTGCCGTTCAGATCCATCGAGAAGGGCGTGATGATATGCGCCTCGGTCCCGAAGCCGATGGTGGCGGCCAGCGGCTGACCCGCGAGCATATGCGCCCCGTCGAGCTGCCCATCGATCACACCGTCCAGCAGGACCTTCCAGTTGGCCTGCGCTTCGAGCGTGACGAAAAGCCCTTCATCCTCGAAATAGCCGTTCTCATAGGCCACCGCGAGCGGCGCCATATCCGTGAGCTTGATAAAGCCGAAGGTCAGCTCGTCCTTCTCGAGATCGAGCAGTTGCGCATAGGCGGGCGCCGAAAGCGCCGCGATTAGCGAAGTGGCAGCAGCGAGTCGCGTGGCGATCTTTTTGAGCTGCATCGACCGTTTCTCCTGTCTTCTGGCCGCGGGGAGGAACGCGGCGCCAAAAACCAAAAAAAGGTCGTCCGTTTCGCGCGCACGATTGTGCTCTGCGAAACGGGCGACCTTGCCCGAAACCCTCATCTCTGCGGGATGTCGTCAGCCTGCGAACGCCCTTGCTCGCTGGCACACCCAGAAAAGAACGCGTCATTGTGCAGTGCGCAAGAGAATTCGCACGTCAACTTTCGAAAGAGGGGCGGTGCCCGCCTGCTATGCAGAAATCTGCTTATTCGGTGAGCGAAGGGTCGAAAATCCGTCCATCGAAGAAACTATCGGGGCCGAGAAAGAGCCTGCCGGTAGAGGACGCGACAGGCGTGATTGATTCGAGCGCACCCTCCACCTTCTCAGACGCGCCGGGCAGATCGGCACCGATATCGGCCAAGTTCGCGCGATAGAGATCGGCGCGGAAGGTGCGTCGCGCGACCTCCGCCGCTTCGCTGCGATCAAGGCCGAGCCGCTCCGCAAGCCGCGTCGCCATCCACACTGCTTGGCTCCGCCAGGGAAACTGCGCAGCGCCGTCGGCGAACATCAAGAAACGGTCGATCCGGCGGATCTCCCCGGCGCTGGAGACGACCAGCCTCCCACTCAAGCCGCGCTCCAGCGTCTCGGCGGAGACATCCAGGTAGCGGGGCTGCGCCAGGATCTCCGCCGTCGTCATATGATGGGCCGGATCGGCGAGCCAACGTCCCGCCCGCCAAACAGCCCGCATCAGGCTTGCCAAGCGACCCGGCGCCTCGTCGGTGAAGGATCGGCGCACCGCGAGCACCTTTTCCGGCGCGAACCGCCAGATCGCACAGCCCGGCAGAACGATCTCGGCCAGCCCCCGTTCGACCGCGATGGAACCCCAGGGCTCACCGACGCAAAAGGCGTCGATCTCACCCGCCTCAAGCGCTGCCGGCATCTGCGGCGGGGGCACCGTGCGCACGACCAACTGCTGCGGCGCCTGCAGCCCGAGCGCGCCGAGCCAATAATAGAGAAGCTCTGCATGCATGGAGAACGGGAACGGCACACCGACCTTCAGCGGCTGGCGATGCACGTCGATCAGCGCCCGGCCTACGGCCGCCGCCGCCATCGCGTCCCGTGTGAGACCGCGAGCATGCATGCGCGCCGCGATCTCGCGGCTGACCCCAACCACTGTGCCATTGACCGAAAGTATCTGCAGCGCGTCGATAGCCGAGGCGAGGCCACCCAGCCCCATCGACATCGCCACAGGTACAGGCGAGAGCATATGGGCCGCATCGATCTTGCCGAAGGCGAGCTTGTCGCGGAGCGCCGACCAGCTCGGCTCGCGGTGGAAGGCAAGCTCCAGCCCCTCCTCCCGCGCGAACCCGATCTCCTCCGCGATGATCACGGGCGCTGCGTCCAGAAGCGGAATGTAGCCGATCTCGAGCCGCTCGCTCATCGCAGCAGCTCCGCCGCGGTCACGATGGCGCCCGCGACCTCGGCGATCTTCTTGCCCTGATCCATCGCGGCACGACGGAGGAGCGCATAGGCCTCTTCCTCCCCGATCCCGCGGGCCGTCATCAACAGGCCCTTCGCGCGGTCGATCGTCTTGCGCTCGGCAAGTGCGGCCTTCGTCGCCTCCAGCTCACGCCGCATCCGGCTTACCATCTTGAACCGGGCGATGGCGGCGTCCAGCACCGGCTTGATCCGCTCCGGCCGCAACCCATCGACGACATAGGCGCTGATCCCTGCCTCCACCGCGGCGGCGGTCAGCGCCCCGTCCGAGCGGTCGACGAACATCGCGACGGCACGCTCCGTCGGCCCTGCCGCCATCGTCAGCTCTTCCAGGCTGTCCCGGCTCGGGTTCTCGATATCGATCAGCACCACATCCGGATCGAGCGCTGCGATCCGACGGGCGAGCGCGCTCGCCTCCCCGATGACCGTCAGCTCGAAATCGCCGGCGGAGCGCAACACATCCACGAATTGATGCGCGCGCTCCTGATCGGGCTCGACGACGACGATCCGTAGCTTGCTGCTTGCGGGCTCCATGACTGAATGATGCAGTGCAACATCGCACACATCAACCAGCTCTATGCGTCATCGTCGCGACCAATTGATCAGTTCTCGATCCGACGGGCCGCTAGCGCCCAGCGGGGCGCGGTCATCGCCAGGCACGACCCGGCAATCCCTCCCCCGAACACATCATGCAGCCCGAGGTGCCGACCGCCGCAGTGCTAGGCGCATCAGCTTCTGGAACTTCGGGCATTCCAGATGCGATGGCGCCGGGCATTCAGCGACATGGCGCAACAGCCGACTAAGCGTCGAAAGCTTGCGGATCTGCCCTTCGAGTTCATCCGCCTTTCGCTGCAGCTCAGGCCGAGGCAGCCCAAAGCGCAGATCCGCACCGAACATCTCCCGGATCTCGTCCAACGAGAAACCCGCCGTGCGTCCCAATGCGATGAGCGAGAGCTGCGTCAGCACGGTCGGATCGTATTGCCGCCTCAGCCCGCGCCGACCGATGGGCGAGATCAGCCCGATTTTCTCATAGTAGCGCAGTGCGGAGGGCGCGACGCCCGACCGCTCCGAGACCTCGCCGATATCCAGAACTTTCATCGTTGACCTCAAGCTTGGTTGAAGTCGCAGGCTGTCGGCGAGCAGTGATTCCAGCAAGAGCAGGCGGCGCGCATGACCATCGAGACAGCACTCCTCCTCATCGCCGTAGGCACTGTTGGGGGCGCCTGGAACGCCGTCGCGGGGGGCGCCACGCTCTTCACTTTCCCCGCGCTCATGGCCGTTGGCCTGCCACCCGTCGTCGCCAACGCCACAAACTATGTGGCGATGCTCCCCTCCAATGCTGCCGCGATCCCCGCCTATCGCCGCGAGTTGGCGAGCGTCGGCCGCGCGATCTGGCCGCTCATGGCGGTCTCAGGCCTCGGCGCCATCGTAGGCTCGTTCCTGCTCCTCGCCTCGGGCGAGGCGTTGTTCGAGCGGTTGATCCCGTTCCTGATCCTAGTCGCCACCGCTCTCTTCGCCTTTGGAGACCGCCTCCGCCGGCTGATCGTCGATGTTATGCCGGAGCGTGGCGCTGGCACGTTGGTCTTCGCGGCGCTCTTCCTGTTCTCGATCTATGGCGGCTATTTCGGCGCGGGCCTCGGGATCATCCTGCTGGCTCTCGTGCAGCTCATCGGCTTCAGTTCCTTCCACGTCGCCAACAGCCTCAAGAACCTGCTGGCCACCAGCTTCACGATCCTCAGCATCGCAGTCTTTGGTGTTGGTGGCATCATCGCGTGGCCCGAAGCCTTCGTCACGATGATCGGCAGCACGGTGGGCGGCTTCCTCGGCGGCTTCTACGGGCGCAAAGTGAACGAGGCCTATCTGCGCATCGCAGTCATCGCCTTCGGCATGATCCTGACGGTCGTCTATTTCGCACGGTACTGGGGCGGCGTCGGTAGCTGACCGCCCCGCGTGACGCCCTCAAGCAGCATCTGGCACCCGACCGATCGGGCCTTCAGCCGCCTCCCGCGCATCGCTCAGCGCCACGAGCTCCTCGCTCACAGGCTTGACCTCGGCGTTGTCGATCAGATGCCTGACCGCTTTAAGACCCCTCACCGCTCCCACAGCTTCACCAAGACCCGACGCTATCATGAACGCGGTCGAGGCGAGCGGCGACAGCGGCGAGAACCCGGCGGGCCGACCCGCGCGCCAGTAATGCGCCAGCGTGCGCAGCAGGTGCCGGCCAGCCGTGAGGGGTGCTGCAAGCGGGAAGAGATACCGGGCGATGAGCGGCCAGTCCCGCGACCGAAACGAACCGACCGTCAAACCCACACACCAGAAGATGTTGATTTCCTTGATAAATCCTGGTGGATCGAAATGGCGCATGCGCCAGCGGGGCTCCAAAACCATCCGCCGCCCTTCCGCCACCAGACGCCGCATCTTCAACGCCCCAAGGATGAGTTCCGTCCCCAACTCATCGCCGAGCGACAACAAGACCTCCCGGGCGATGATAACGTTGTGGCCGGGTAGGTTCGTGCTCTGACCCGGCTCCATCGGTTCGAGCCAGGCCCCGTAACCGATCATAATGCTACCTTCCGCCGACGCCTGCCGGTTTCCAGGCCTCAGCGACGGGGCGATCGCGTCCCATCCCTCGGCGATCCGCTCGAGGGCGAAGCGCAGCGTTCCAGGCTCAGGCAGGCAGTGGTCCTCAGCGATCAGAACGTGCCCCGCCTTCGCCTCTCGGATCGCGAGCTCTCGCGCCTCGCTGAGACGCATCTTGCCGATATCGATCAGCCTGAAACCCTCCGGCAGCGGCACGCTTTCGTCCGGCCGGCTGAGGATCAGGATCTCCATCGCCGCCTCGTGCTTGACCTTGTCCCAAGCAGCGATGGCAGCCCTGATGGTGCTGAGCCCGGCCACCCCCGGCACGGCCACTGTGAGGACCGGCGCATCGTTCGGGCCGCTGGCCGCGGGATTGCTCTCTTCGCTCATTCGACGATCTCCGATAGTGCCCGCTTTCTCTTGCCCTCTTCTGGTGCCGTCGCGGTCAACCTATCGGCAAGCCGCATGGCGAGGGAAACGATGGTGACAGTGGGGTTGGCCGCGCCGGCCGCGGGAAAGACCGCGCTCGATGCGATCCAGAGGTTCCGCAAACCATGGACACGGCAATGGCGATCGACGACGCCATGGCGCGCATCGTCGGCGATGCGGGTGCCGCCCGCATGGTGGTAGCATACCTTGTCGGGTTTCGCTTCGAGCAGCCTCGGCCGCTCCGCCACCGGCACCACGCGCCCGAGGCCCGCATCTTCAAGGCCGCGCGTCGCGAGGCGAACATTCTCCTCCCGACTGCGCCGATCCCGCTCGCTCTCCGCCCAAATAAGGCGCGGCAGCCGACAGCCATGCATGTCCCGGCCTTTGCCGAGAGCGATCCGGTTCTCAGGATCGGGCGCCTGCTCAACATTCGCGGCCAGCAGGATGTCAGTCGTAGAGCCACGCCGCACCAGGCCGAAATGCTCGAGCGCATAGCGCGCGACGGCGAACGGAGCCTTCGACGCTTCGAGCAGCAGTTGCCCGACATTGAGCGGGCGTTGCCGTGTGAGGAACGCGTAGGCCAGCGCCCGCACAGCCTCGACCGAAGCGGTTCCACGCGCGGCCGACACGCGATAGGCGCGCATCCAGCAGCCGAGGAGATCCTCCCGCTCACGAAGCGCCGGCGGCAAGGTCATGACAACGGCAAACCCGCCGCCCGGCATCGGCGGCTCTCCGGCCCAGGGCTCCGGTATCGCCGCCTCGTCCGCGGGCTCCAGGGCACCGAAGGTCACCTGGTGGCGCTCCATGAGACAGCGCCCGACCTGGTCATGCGCGTTCACGAACCGGCTCCCCGCGCGCTCTTCGGATTCGAGCAGCAGGCGGGACGCCTCGATCGCTCCGGTGGCGAGCACGACCTCGCTCGCCTCGATCTGAACGCGCCGCTTGCCCACCACCACGTCGATGCGCGCGATACCGTCTCGCCCAGCGTTCGGCACCAAGGCCGTCGCGCGCGCGTTCAGCAGCACACGAATGCGCTCAGACTGCCGTGCGTGCTCCAAGTGCCGCGGGCCGACCCGCAGCTCCCGCGCAACGACGCCCGGTTTGAAAGAGAACCCTGCGACCGGCATGAGCTTGCTCGCCGCCTCTTCAACATCGGCGAGCTCGACACCGAAGAACCGCATCGCCTGCGGGAAGTATGGCGCCAGCGCCTCTCGCACATCGGACCAAGCCTCGGCCCCGCCTGGTGCGGTCGCGTAGCGATCATCGGCATCCGGCGGACAGCACAGGCCCTTCCACAAATGCGATGTGCCGCCGAAGGCATGCACCCGGGCTTCAGAGAACGGATAGTCGAGCCCGTCGTCTTCTCCGGCCGCCAAGCGCTGCGCCTCAGCCGTGGGTCGGGTGCCGCCCGCTTCGACGACGAGGACGTCCCGCCCGGCTGCCTCAAGGCGACGCATGAGAGCGATCCCCGCGGGCCCGCTCCCGATCACGCAGATATCGGCTTCCAGCACCGCCCCGTCGGCAATGCCCAGCCCATCGATAAGCAAACCACCCGTCCCCGAATTGCCACCAGTTCTCTTCGGCCACTATAGGTCAACGGCAAGAGAATGCGGCCGAACTTTATCACAGTAATAGCTGAGCAGGCATGCGTTGCGAAACCGGGCGCCTGACGACGGTCTCACAGCTCACGCAAACTCGATCACTCAGCAGCCGTACGATGCGGCTCAAGCACAGAACTGCAGAACGCGTCGAGCGGCGCCGCCATCCCCCGCCAATCGAAAGCCTGCGCCAGCCTGTACCCCGCCGCGCCGACACGCTGCCGCTCGCCCTCATCATCGAGCACGAGAGCGAGTGCCTCGGCGAACGCCTCCGGCTGATCTGCCGCGAGCCAATGCGTGCCGGGCACACCGGCGATCCCGCTCGCGCCCGCCGTCGTCGACACCACGGCCCGCGCACATGCCAACGTCTCGGTCATGCGCAGACGTGTGCCGCTGCTTACGAGAACCGGGATCGCCACTGCGGCCGCCTCGGCAAAGGCCCGTCGCATGTCGGGCGGGTTAGGGGTCACGAGCAAATCAGCCTCGCGGCGCAGACGTCTCGGCAGCGAGCGCGGCATCCTCCCCGCAACCTCCAACGACAGGGGTCGACCCGCCCGCAAGCGCCGAAGTGCGGGAATCACGGCATCCAGAAACCACTCAAGACCGAGAAGGTTGGGTCGCCACGCGAAATTCCCGGGTACGAGGACACGGCCGGCCTCGGGAGCAGCCTCGCGAACGGTGCGGTAGCCACTCACGTCGATAGCGCTCGGCAAAATCTCGATCCGGGCGTGACCGGGACCAGCCGTCTCATCCAAATCCGCAAGATCGATGTCCGAGGTGGCGAGGGTCAGCGCCGCCCGCTGCAGGACGCGCGCCTCCGCCGCGCGCAGCCCGTCGATCTCCCGTCGTGCGCCTGCCTTAAGCCACGGCCATTCGTTCTCCGCCCGCTGCTGCAGCAACCGCCACTCGCAGTTATGGGCGTCGTAGATCACCGGCGGGCCGGTCCACGGATGATCCTGATGATCGATCAGGATGCTGGCGGAGACGAGCTCCGATGCGATCACGAGATCATAGTCCCCTTCGGCCACCAACTCCCGACAGGTAGTCGCGAGCGCATGCTCGGCCTTGGACAGGAGCCATAGCGGCTCACCCGTCCGCAAGCTCTCCAGAAGATCGCTCGCCTGGCGCCAGCCCATGGCAATCGGCGCCTCCATACCCGGCGCCGCCGACACAGTGATCACCCGATTGCAGGCCGCTTTCAGCGGCTCGGCAACCTCGCCCACCGTGGCCAGATCGACCGAGTGGCGCTGCGACAGCGCCTTCAGCAAATGAAGGTTCCTCAGCCGAGCGCCCCGATCCGCGGGCCAGGGCACATCGCGTGTCACCATCAGAATGCGCAGCGGCCGCATCCCTGACTTCCTCGAGCCGTCATCCCATTGCGCCATTACTGGCGCACCCCCACCGCTCGCCGAGCCAATCAGACTGAGAGCGGTTGCTCACTCAGCGCTAAGTGACTGCAATCGGATTCAGGCATCACGATGGTCTGATATCGGCAAGCCTTGGGCTATCGTGGCGACAGCACGACAGACAGGCTTTCGCGCCCAAAGGCTCAGTCAGGTGGGGAGAGTGACGCTAGAACTTGCCCTTCCAAGGCACCAGCGTCCGCTCGGACAGCCGCATGATCATATCGATCGAGTAACCGATGACCCCGATCAGGATGATGCCCATGATCACGATATCCGTAAGCTGAAATTTCGACGCCGCGATGATCATCATGCCCGCGCCCTTCTGCGCGGCCACCAGCTCCGCCGCGACGACCGTGCCCCAGCAAACACCCATCGCAACCCGTGCGCCGGTAAAGATCTCCGGCAATGAGTTCGGGATGATGACATAGCGCAGCACCTGCCATTTAGAGGCACCAAGGCTGTAGGCCGCGTGCACCTTCGAGATGTTGACGCCCGAGACGCCGGCCCGCGCGGCGATGGTCATGATCCAGAGGGCCGCGAGGAACAGGAGAACGATCTTACCCGTCTCCCAGATCCCGAACCAGATGATCACCAGCGGGATCAGAGCGAGCGGCGGAACCGGGCGCATGAACTCGACAATCGGATCGAACCAGCCGCGGAACCAGCCCGAGAGCCCCATGGCATACCCAAGCGGGATGCCAATGGCGGCCCCTGCCAGGAAGCCCGCAACGACGCGCAAGAGCGACCAGCCCAAATGGTCGAGCAGCGTGAAGTTCTGATAACCCTGCGATGAGATCTCGATGAACCGGCTAACGACCGCCTCGGGCGAGGGCATCCAGATGGGCTCCATCTGCAGCCCACCATCGGGGGTGAAGTTGAGCGAGCCCTTGGGCGTCATCGTCACTTCACCATCTGCGACATCGACGCTTTCTTCGGGCGCAATCGGCTGGCCATCGACCTCGGTGATGACGAAGCCCTCCTCGCGGCCGCCCTCGTCGTTCCGCCCCGCGCGGATCAGGGTCGAGCGCCAGGCCGCGACCACATCCACATCGTCCTTGGCGAAACCGTCACCGGGCCCGACCTCGGGCTCCTCG
>JBCDFC010000028.1:0-28366 GCA_039178805.1 Pseudomonadota bacterium
CGCCCCCGCGGGCCGGGGCAGTGGATGGATCCGGGCGCCCTCGGCTCGCTCGGCGTCGGTACGGGCTTCGCCATGGCGGCGAAGATGGCCCACCCGAACAAGGAGGTCATGTGCCTCTACGGCGACGGCTCATTCGGCATGACGGCCTTCGATATGGAGACCTCGCAGCGCTTCGGCGCGCCGTTCCTGGCCGTCATCGGCAACAACTCGGCGATGAACCAGATCCGCTACGGCCAGATCGCGAAATACGGTGAGAACCGCGGCGATATCGGCAACAAGCTCGGCGATGTGGAGTTCTCGAAATTCGGCCAGATGATCGGCGGCTATGGCGAGGAGGTGCGCGAAGCCTCCGAGATCAAGCCGGCGCTCCACCGCGCCCGTGATGCGATCGCCCGCACCGGCAAATGCGCCGTCGTCAATGTCTGGATCGACCCCAACGAATACGCGCCCGGCACCAAGGCGCAGACGATGTACAAGTGATGCCGTGATGGCTGAGATCGCGGACGCAACGCCCGTCAGGGACTGGGAGGAATACCTCGCGCTCGAGGAGCGGACGGGCGTGCGTCACGAACTCGTCGAGGGCATCGCCTATGCCATGGTCGGCGGTACGCAGGCGCATAACCTGATCGCCATGAACTTGTCTGGGCCGCTTAACGCTGTCCGCGGATCCTGTCGCGTGTTCCAGCAGGGCATGAAACTGCGGATCAGGGCGTTCACGGGGGACAACGGCGTCTATCCTGATGTGATGCTCTGCTGCGACCCGAGCGATGACAACGCGTTGTTCGTGGAGCGGCCATCCTTCATCGCCGAGATCCATTCGCCTTCGAGCGAACGCACGGACCAGGGGGAGAAGCTGCTGCGCTACCAGGCGATCCCGACCCTTAAGGAATACCTCGTCGCCCATTCCACGCGCGCGGAGGCGCATATTTTTCGCGCATCGAACGGGTGGCGCAAGCAGCCGGTCGATCTCGACGCCGGCCATCAACTCGAAACCGCCGACCTGCGGGTCGATTACGATCTGCTCTACGATGGCGTGTTCTCCTGAACGCGCCCCATGACCCTAGGGAGAAACCGATGAAAGCCCTTGAAGGCGTCAAGATCCTCGATTTCACGCATGTGCAGTCCGGCCCGACCTGTACGCAGCTGCTCGCCTGGATGGGCGCGGATGTGATCAAGGTGGAGCGGCCGGGCGTCGGCGATGCGACGCGCAAGCAGCTCGTCGATGTGCCGGGTGCGGACAGCCTCTACTTCACGATGCTGAACCACAACAAGCGGTCCATCGAGCTCAATCCGAAAACGGAGAAGGGCAAGGAGGTGCTGACCCGCCTCGTCGAGAGCTGCGACGTGCTGGTCGAGAACTTTGCGCCCGGTGCGCTCGACCGCATGGGGTTTTCGTGGGAGCGGATCCAGGAGATCAACCCGCGTATGGTCATGGCCTCGGTCAAGGGCTTCGGCCCCGGCAAGTACGAGGACTGCAAGGTCTATGAGAATGTCGCGCAATGCGCCGGCGGCTCGGCCTCGACGACTGGTTTTCTCGACGGCCCGCCGCTGGTGACGGGCGCGCAGATCGGCGATAGCGGCACCGGCCTCCACCTCGCCCTCGGCATCGTCGCGGCGCTCTTCCAGCGGGAGAAGACTGGGCGCGGCCAGAAGGTGCTGGCGCCCATGCAGGACGGCGTCCTCAACCTTTGCCGCGTCAAACTGCGCGACCAGCAGCGCCTCGAGCGTGGGCCGCTCAAGGAGTACAGCCAGTTCGGCGCGGGCATCGAGTTCGGTGAGGCGACGCCCCGCGCGGGCAACGACTCGGGCGGGGGTCAGCCGGGGCGCATCCTCAAATGCAAGGGCTGGGAAACCGACCCCAACGCCTACACCTATTTCATCACCCAGGCGGCGGTCTGGGAGCATGTCTGCGACGTCATCGGTGAGCCTGAGTGGAAGACGGAGCCCGGCTACGCCACCCCGCCCGAGCGGCTCGACAAGCTCGACGCGATCTTCGAGCGGATCGAAGCGTGGACCATGACCAAGACCAAGTTCGAGGTGATGGAGATCTGCAACCCGCTCAACATCCCCGTTGGTCCGATCCTCAGCATGAAAGAGATCGCGGAGGACGAGGGCCTGCGCGCAACCGGCACCATCGTCGATGTGCCCCATCCGGAGCGCGGCAACTACCTCACCGTCGGCTGCCCTATCAAAATGTCTGACAGCCCGGTCGAGGTCGTGCGCAGCCCGCTCCTCGGCGAGCACACCGCCGAGATCCTGGGCGACGTCCTCGGCTACACGCCCGAGCAGATCAACGAAATCGCAGGCTCTGGCGCAATCGGCGACCTACCCAAGGCGGCGGAGTAACCCAAGCATCGCTTTCCCCCTCTCAACGTGGCCCGCGAGGGGGCGACTTTCCACCCGCTAGACCTAGCTCTGCCGAGGAAACGCTGGCGGCAGGGCGCGCTGCTCCGAGAGAAAACGAGCGCCGCGATAGGGGTTCTTAAGCCCGCCATGCGAGGAAGCGCAGGGGAGCACTGTCATGTCGGCAATCTTGATCATCACGGCCTTCTATCTGGCCTGCGCCAGTCTGATCCTGTGGTTGGGGTTCTTCCATCCGCGTCAGCCGCGGATCCTGTTTGCCGATGCTTGGACTTCTGCCCGTGCGTGCCTCGCCTCTGCCGGCACAGGCTTCGCGCTCATGCAGATCGGCCTCTGACATCCCCGCCCTACGGATCAACGCGACCAAGGAGACTGCGCGTGGACAACGATCGGGAAATCGGCTGGGTGATGGCCGCTATCGTGACGGCGATGAGCGTTTTGGTGCTCGCGCTCCTCTATGTGCCTGGCATCCGGCCTGAGCAAGCGGTGCTCGACTGCGATGGCAAAGGCGGCGTCTGGTCGTCGGAAACCCGCCAATGCACCCAATCGGACAGCCCGCTTGCCGGGATGGCGTCATGACTGCACAACGAGAAAAACACCTGGGAGGGACCCGTGAGACTGATCGTGAATGGCCAGCAGGCCTTCGGGAAAGCCGCGCTTGAGAAAATCCTAGAGGCTGGGAAGGACGAGGTCGTCGGCGTCTACACCGCTCGGATAAGGAGGGGCTGCCGCTAGACCCGCTGAAGGAGGCGGCGGTCGAGCATGGGCTGCCGCTCTTCCAGCCGCCCAACTACAAGGATCAGGCGGTCCTCGACGAGATGAAGGCGCTCAACGCCGATCTGATGGTCATGGCCTATATGATCATCTTCGTCCCGGAAGGCGCGCGGAATATCCCCACCCACGGCTCGATCTGCTTCCACCCCTCGCTCCTGCCGCTCCATCGCGGCCCCTCCAGCATCAATTGGCCAATCATCTGGGGCTCGACCAAGACCGGGCTCTCCTGGTTCTTCCCCGATGACGGGTTGGACGAGGGCGATATCCTGCTGCAGCGAGAGGTGGAGATCGGGCCGGACGAAACCCTCGGCGATGTCTATTTCAAGAAGATCTTCCCGCTCGGCGTGGAGACGACTCTTGAGGCGATCGACCTCATCCGCTCTGGCAACCCGCCCCGCATGGCACAGGACGACAGCAAGGCGACGTATGAGAGCTGGTGCCGCAAAAAAGACGCAGGCATCGACTGGTCCAAGCCCGCCGACGAGATCTACAATCTGATCCGCGGCTGCAATCCGCAACCCGGCGCCTGGACAATGCTCGGCGACGCAGAACTCCAAGTCTACGACAGCCGCAAAGCGCAAGCTGCGGGTGCTGCCCCCGGCGAGGTCGTCTCCGTGTCCGACGATGGCGTTTTGGTGCAAGCGGGCAGCGGCGGCATCCTGCTACAGCGCGTTCGACCCGCAGGCGCCGGCAAAGTTCCGGCCAATGAGTGGGCCGCCTCCGCCAGCCTGCAGCCGGGCATCAAGCTCGGTTCGTGAACAACAAAACGAACGAACCTGGGAGAACCCCGTCCAATGTCGGACATCGAAATCGCGCGCAAAGCGCACAAGAAGCCGATCCAGGAGATCGGCGCCAAACTCGGTATCCCGAACGAGCACCTGCTGCCCTACGGCCATGACAAGGCCAAGGTCTCGGCCGAGTTCATCAAGAGCCTGTCGGACCGCCCGGACGGCGCGCTGATCCTGGTGACCGCGATCAACCCGACGCCCGCGGGCGAAGGCAAGACGACCACGACCGTCGGCCTTGGCGATGGGCTCAATCATATTGGCAAGAACGCCTGCATCTGCATCCGCGAGGCTTCGCTCGGCCCGAATTTCGGGATGAAGGGCGGGGCGGCCGGCGGCGGCTACGCGCAGGTCGTCCCGATGGAGGAGATGAACCTCCACTTCACCGGCGATTTCCACGCGATCACCTCGGCGCATAACCTGCTCGCGGCGATGATCGACAACCATATCTACTGGGGCAACGCGCAAGAGATCGATGTCCGCCGCGTCGCCTGGCGCCGCGTGCTGGACATGAACGACCGGGCGCTTCGTCAGATCACGGCGTCGCTCGGCGGTGTGGCCAACGGGTTCCCGCGGGAGACGGGCTTCGACATCACCGTGGCGTCCGAAGTCATGGCCTGCCTCTGCCTCGCCAACGATCTCGACGATCTGACCGAACGGCTGGGCCGGATGGTGATCGCTTATAGGCGCGACCGCTCTCCCGTGTACTGCCGCGACATCAAGGCGGACGGCGCGATGACGGTGCTGCTCAAGGACGCGATGCAGCCAAACCTCGTGCAGACGCTTGAGAACAACCCGGCCTTCGTCCATGGCGGGCCCTTCGCCAACATCGCCCATGGCTGCAACTCGGTCATCGCAACCAAGGCCGCGCTCAAGCTTGCGGATTACGTGGTGACCGAGGCTGGCTTCGGCGCGGATCTCGGCGCTGAGAAGTTCTACGACATCAAGTGCCGGATGGCGGGCCTCAGCCCCAAGGCGACGGTGATCGTCGCGACCGTGCGCGCGATGAAGATGAACGGCGGCGTCGCGAAGGCAGATCTTGGCGCCGAGAACGTCGACGCGGTGAAGGCCGGTTGCGCCAATCTCGGCCGGCATATCGAGAACATGCAGAAGTTCGGCGTGCCCATCGTCGTCGGGATTAATCACTTTGTGACCGACACCGATGCAGAAGTGCAGGCGATCAAAGACTACTGCGCTGGCAAGGGCGTCGAGGCCGTCCTCAACAAGCACTGGGCCGATGGCGGCAAGGGGATTGTCGAGACGGCGGAGAAGGTCGTCGAGTTGATCGAGGCCGGCACCGCGAAGTATGCGCCCCTCTACGCCGACAACCTCAGCCTATTCGGCAAGATCGAGACGATTGCGCACGAAATCTACCGCGCCGACGCGGTTATCGCCGACCAGAAGATCAAGGATCAGCTCAAGGCTTGGGAGGAGGCAGGCTATGGCCACTTCCCCGTCTGCATGGCCAAGACGCAGTACTCCTTCACCACGGACGGCACGCGGCGGGGTGCGCCCACGGGCTTCGACATCCCCGTCCGAGAAGTGCGCCTCTCGGCCGGTGCGGGCTTCATCGTGGCGATCTGTGGAGAGATCATGACGATGCCTGGCCTGCCCAAGGTCCCAGCGGCGGAGAGCATCATGCTCGACGAGGCGGGCGACGTGCAGGGCCTGTTCTAGAAGGCCAAGGAGGGACGGATGACCATCGCCAAGATCCTGGTGCCCGTGCGCGGCGACGGCAAAGCGCCAGGGGTGCTGGCACACGCCGCCACCCTGGCCCAACGCTTCGGGGCGCATGTCGACCTCCTCTACTGCAAAGCAAGGCCGATCGACTTCATGCCGATCGGCGTCAATCTGCCCCGTGGCCTGCGTGAGCAGATCAAGGGCTCGGCGGCGCAGCTGTCCGAGGAAGAGTCCGGCGCGATCGAGGCGGAACTGACCGGTCTCTTCGAGGGCCATGGGTTGCAACGCATCGCCCCGGACGCCGCGCGCGCCGGTGGCGGGGCTACGGCGTCCTGGCAGGCGGCCGACGGAAAGATGGCCGATGTCATCCGCCTGCACGGCCGTCTTGCCGATATCGTCGCCGTCGCCAAGCCGGACCGCGACCGCAACCTCGGGGTGAACTCGCTCCGCGCGGCCCTGTTTCAAACCGCGCGGCCGGTTCTTCTCTGCCCGCCGGAGGCACCGGCGCCGGACTTCGCCGACCATGTCGCCATCGCGTGGAACGGAGCGCTTGAGGCGACCCGCGCCGTCGCGCTCGCACAGCCGGTTCTGCGCAGGGCCAAGCGTGTCACGGTGCTCGACGGGTCGGAAGAAGAGAGCCCTGTCGACGGCGCTGCCCTCCTCCAGTACCTGACGGCGCATGGCGTCGAAGCCTCGCTCTCGCCAATCGCCGCGGCCGACAATCCTGGGCGCGCGATCCTCGAGGGCGCGCAGGGCGCTGGGGCCGGTCTGCTCCTTTGCGGCGCCTATGGCCATAGCCATGAACATGAGACAATATTCGGCGGTGCGACCCAGACGATCGTCGATCTCGCGACCATGCCGATCATGATGCTTCACTAGTCCAGTGCATACATCGAGTTAATCTGTTGCGTCGGCACGAACGATTGCTGCGCAAAAGACTTACAATCGTGCGTTGAATCACTCTCTCCAGCATTGCAATGCGACGTTCGTGGGATACCATTGCCATATTGGGCAGGTTCGCCACATTTCGAGGTCCCGAAATCTGGCAGCCCGCAAGACGAAGAGAAGCGTCCGGGCCATCCGGACCGAACAAAACGGGAGTATCGAACGAATGACGCTGAACCGTCGACTTGCGGCCCTAGGTGCCGCTGCCGCCTTCGGGCTTAGCTTCGTTGCAGCCACCGCTCAGGCCGCTTGGGAACCCAAGAAGCCGATCGAGTTCGTGATCATGGCGGGCAAAGGTGGCGGTGCCGACAAGATGGCCCGCCTGATGCAGACCATCGTCGAGGAGGAAGGTCTCGCGTCCAAGCCCCTCGTTCCGGTTAACAAGCCTGGCGGCTCGGGCGCAGAATCGCTGGTCTACCTCAACACCGCGCGCGACCCCGACCACACCATCATGGTGACCCTGAACTCGTTCTTCACGACGCCGCTGCGTCAGCCGGGTCTGGGCGTTGACATCATGACCTTCGCGCCGATCGCACGGATGGCCGAGGACACGTTCATTCTCTGGGTGCACAAGGACGAGGGTGTGACGTCGTTCGACGAGTTCATCGCGGTTGCGGCCGAGCGTGGCAGTGACTGGGTCATGGGCGGCACCGGCAAGAACTCGGAAGACAACATCGTCACCGACTTCCTCAACAACAACTACGGTCTCTCCATCAAATACATCCCGTACAAGGGTGGCGGCGCCGTGGCCAAGGACCTGGCCGGTCAGCAGATCGACAGCTCGGTCAACAACCCGTCCGAGGCGCTGGGCTTCTACGAGTCGGGCGATCTCCTCGCGCTGGTGAGCTTCACCGACGATCCGCTGCCGCTCTTCCCGGGCACCCCGACGCTCAAGGAAAAGGGTGGCGACTTCTCCTACTTCATGCAGCGGGCCGTCGTCGGCGCGCCGGGCATGTCGCCTGAGGCGGAAGAGTATTATCGGACCCTCTTCAAGGGCGTCTTCGATAGCGATCGCTGGCAGAAGTACCGCGCGGACAAGTCGCTCTTTGGTGAGTGGATGACGGGCGATGAGATGAAGGCCTACTGGACCACGCAGCGTGACCGTCATGAGGGCATCCTGAAGGCTTCGGGCGCGATCAACTAAGAGTTTCGCTCTGTGGTATACCACCGCCGTTCAGGCGTGGTATACCAGCGTCAGAGCCCAGAATGGCGGCGTCCGGGGCTTCCCGGGCGCCGCTTTTCTTAAGAGATAATCAGGGCCGGCGGGGCTGCCGGTCGTGGCGATGGGGAGAGAGCGAGCATGCGTCTCGCCGAATTGATCATGGCCCTCGTTCTGGGGGCTTTCTCCGGATACCTGATGTTCAAATCCGGCGCGCCGGCATGGCCCGGCGATCCATGGTTCGAGAACATTTGGTACATTCCAGACGAAGGACCGGGCGGCGGTTTCTGGCCGTTCTGGCTCAGCTTCGCGATGCTGCTGTGCTGCGGTTGGATCATCGTGAACTGGGTCCGGCGCACCTCCCCGCCGAGCCGCGACACAGGCCCCTTTCTCGACGCCTACGGCATTCGAATGATGTTCCTCGTAGGTGGCGGCGTCGCGGCCTTCGTCGCCCTCTCCGAGATCATCAGCATGTACGGCGCGATGGCGGTCTTCCTGATCTACTATCTCCGCTTTCTCGGCCGGCATCGTTGGGGGCTCACGCTCGGGGTCGCCATTGGCATGCCCATCGCGATGTTCTTCTTCTTCGACGTGGCGATGACCTTGCCGCTGCCGAAGGGCCTTCGTGCGGTTGAGGATACGCTCTTCACGCCGCTCTACGACATCTTCCTCTGAGGCGGGCCCATGGAAGTCATCTCGCTCCTCATCGACGGCATTCTGACGGCGCTCGAGCCCGCCAATCTGCTGCTCGCTTTCATCGGGGTCGCCATCGGCCTCTTCGTCGGCGCGATGCCGGGGCTCGGCTCGGTCAACGGCGTGGCGATCCTGCTGCCGGCGACCTTCCTCATCCAGCAGCAGACCGGCACCGCCACCGCGCCGATGATCTTCCTTGCGGCGATCTATTACGGCGCGATGTATGGAGGCGCGATCTCCTCTATCACGCTCGGCATTCCAGGCGCCTCGACCGCGGTCGCGACGACCTTCGACGGCCGACCTCTGGCGCTGCAAGGTAAGGCGGACCAGGCGCTCGTGACGGCGGCGCTGGCCTCCTTCATCGGCGGGACCGTCGCCAACATTTTCTTCACGGGCTTCGCGCCACCGCTTGCGGCCGTCGCGCTCTCGTTCGGTCCACCCGAGATCTTCGCGCTGATGCTGCTCGCCTTCGCCACCTTCATCGGCCTCGGCGGGGATGACGCGCCAAAGACGATCTTCTCGATCTGCCTCGGCCTCGTGCTCGCCGCAGTCGGCTTTGATGAGATCTCGGGCGCCCCGCGTCTGATCCTCTTCGACATGCAGGGCTTCATGAGGGGGATCGGCTTTCTCGTCCTCGCCATCGGCGTCTACGGCATCGGCGAGATGCTATGGACGATCTACACCACGCGGGACGAGGCGACGGTCACGGATGCCGAGATCTCCGCCAGCCGCGTCGCCCGCGCCACCAAGAAGATGTCGGAGGCCTGGAAGGGCACGACCATCGGCTCGATCCTCGGCTTCTTCGTCGGCATCCTGCCGGCCGCTGGTGCCACCCCCGGCTCGCTCATGGCCTATGGTGTCACCAAGATGGTGGCGCGGGATCCGAAGAGCTTCGGCAAAGGCAATGTCGATGGCGTAGCGGCACCCGAGGCCGCCAACAACTCAGCCTCCACGGGCTCCATGCTCCCGATGCTGACGCTCGGCATCCCCGGCTCACCCACCACCGCGGTGCTGCTGGGCGGCATGGTGATCTGGGGCCTGACGCCGGGCCCGCGTCTTTTCACCGATCAACCGGATTTCGTTTGGCCGCTGATCGGCTCCTTCTACGTCTCGAACTTCATCGCGCTTATCGTGAACCTCGCCTTCATCCCGCTCTTCCTCTGGATGCTGCGCATGCCGTTCACGGTGCTCGCCGCCGTGATCTTCGTCCTCTCCATCGTCGGCGGGTTCGCGGCGACACAGTCGATGTTCGATGTGTGGCTGATCTTCCTCTTCGGCGTCGGCGCCTTCCTGCTCCGCCTTCTCGACTATCCGCTGGCGCCGGCAGTTCTTGCCATCGTCCTTGGCGGCACCACGGAACAAACGCTGCGCCAGTCGCTGCTTCTCTCGGATGGTGATCCGACGATCTTCCTGACCCGCCCCATTGCCGGGCCGATCACGGTGATCGCGATCATCCTCATCCTACTGCCGCTCGTCGCGATGATCCGCCGCCGGCTGAGGGAGCGTAAGGGCGAAGCGGAGCCAGCAGAGTGATGCTCAAGCATGGAGGTCGTGATCGGCGTTCACGGCCTTAGCACTTGCGCCCGGACGCGCGCTGTGTCTCGTTTCAAACACGAACGCGTGCAGACGTGATCGCGTAGTGCATGGGCCCGCGTGCCAAGAGGCCGAGCAGCGAAGCGGGATTGGGAGGTGGCTGCGATGATCGATGTGGATGAAGGTTTCGATGGAGCGAGCCTGAATGTTTTCGGGTTCGACCTCGATGGCGACGTCGTCTCGACGTCCACCGTTGAGGGCGCGCCAGGCGTCGAAGTGGCCGACCATCTTGGCGGCAATGGCGAGCCAGGCTTCTCGGTCGACTTCGACGGCAAGTCCCTCACCATCGTGCAGAATGCAACCGGGACGGGGCCGCGGCCGTATTCGAACGAGAGCTTCTCTGGCTTCACCATTACCGATGTGACCGACACGCTCCCTCGCATCCGGGAGCTGGTGGAGGTTGCGAACTTCGGTGGTCCCTTCGACATCTCTCAGGTGACGATCGAGCCCGATCTCTTCCGCATCAATCTTGGCGGCCGGCTCTATTCCGAAGGAGCGGAGCTAAGCTTCCGCTTCAACTTCTCAGCCAGCCAGGACGAGGCCGAGACTCTGCTGATTGTCTATGAGGCCGCTCTCGACCGCGACGGCTCGATCGATCTGCCCGGCTTCAACTACTGGATCGACATCCGCGAGGACTTCGATCTCAGCTTCCGTCAGATCACTGGCTTTTTCCTCGAAGACGGGGAGTTCACGCGCAAGTTCGGTCCGGTGATGGACATCTCGAACGGCGATTTCATCGACCTGATGTACGACAACGTGCTGGACCGCGCCGGCGACACTCAGGGCCTCGAGTTCTGGAACGATGTGATCACCCGCGCGCCCCAAACCGTCGACAGCCGCGCACAGATCTTGATCGACTTCGCCCTCTCCAACGAGAACGCCCTCGACCTCGGCTTCGCCGACGGCCTCCAAGAGACCACCCCAGGCAACTGGGACTTCGTCTGACAGAACGGCCGATGGCGCCCACATCACGAGGGGGTCATTGCCGGGCCTGAGCCGGCAATGAAGGTATCGGCCGAGTTAGTAGGGCTCCCACCAAGAGCCTGGCGAACCAGACGCTCGGCTTAGGCAGCAGCGCTCCCGGCGCCCTCGTCGGCGGGGTAGGTCGGGTAGAGGCCGTTGTTCATCGCGAGCTGCTGCACGAGGCCGAGCACGATATCGATCGTCGGCGTCGCGTGCCCGGTGATCTGCCCCATCTCCTGGACCGCGGTCACCAGCGCGTCGATCTCCATCGCCTTGCCGGCTTCCAGGTCCTGCAGCATCGAGGTGCGGTGTTTGCCGACCTTCGCCGCCCCATCGATCCGCCGCTCCACATCCACGCGGAAGCTCGCGCCCAGGCTCTCGGCGATGACCTGCGCCTCGAGCATCATTGCCTT
Source organism: Pseudomonadota bacterium (assembly GCA_039178805.1). Taxonomy (GTDB): domain Bacteria; phylum Pseudomonadota; class Alphaproteobacteria; order Rhodobacterales; family Rhodobacteraceae; genus Thermohalobaculum. The sequence continues at coordinate 11,367 of JBCDFC010000028.1, forward strand.
CGCCGTCGCCCGGCTCGTCGGATGCGCCGCCACAACGTCCAGCGTACCCCGCGTGATCGCCGAGATCGGGTTGAAGCAGAGATTGCCCCAGAGCTTCAGCCACAGCTCCGAGCGGATATCGTCGAGCACCGGCGCACGGAAGCCCGATCCCTCCAGCATCTCCGAGATCGCGGTGATGCGCGCCGACTTGCTCCCATCGGGTTCGCCCAGCGCGAACTTGTCGCCATAGACGTGCCGGATGCGCCCGGGCGCCTCGATCTCGGCCGCCGGATAGACCGAACAGCCGATAGCGCGCTCCGGCCCGATGATGTCCCACTGCCGATTACCGCGATCCACGCTGTCGAGCCGCTTGCCCTCATGCTCGCCGCCGATGCCGTGGAAGTACCACCAAGGCACGCCGTTCTGGCAGCAGACGATCGCGGTGTCGTCCTTCACGAGCGGACGCAGATACTCCGCGCTCTCCCAGCTCTGATGCGCCTTGAGAGCGTTGAAGACGACATCGACGGGCCCGATCTCTTTCGGATCGAGCGCTGCCGTCACCTGAACCGTGGTCTCCGCCCCGTCCTTCACCAGCGTCAGCCCGTCCGAGCGGATGGCCTCCAGATGCTTGCCGCGGGCAATCACGCCGACCTCGGCCTTGCCCGAAGCCGCGAGCCCAGCCGCGAGATAGCCGCCGATGGCGCCGGCGCCGAAGATGCAGACTTTCATGAGGCGTCTCCTTTCGCCCGCCGTCGCGGCGGCCAATCGCGTGGTATACCACGCGCCCTTTGCCGCAGCGCAGCGTCATGCGCAAGGCCATTCCCTCAGGTTGCAACGCCTTTCCGGCATACGCCCGGCGCGATCCCGTGCCGCTACATCTTCAGCAGGATCTTGCCGAAATGCCCGCCCGCCTCGAGCGCGCGATGGGCAGCCTCAGCTTCGGCCATCGGGTAAACCTTATGCGTGACCGGGCGCAGCTTGCCCGTGGCGAAGAGAGGCCAAGCCTCCGCGCCAAGCTCAGCCGCCACTGCCGCCTTGAACGCAGGCGGCCGCGGGCGCAGCGTGCTGCCCGTATAGGTGATCCGCTTCATCAGAACCGCGCCAAGATTGACCTCGACCTTGGCGCCATCGTCGAAGGCAAGCTGCACGATCCGGCAGTCAGGTGCCGCAGCCTTGAAGTTCTTCGCCACATAGTCCCCGCCCCGGAAATCGAGGATGAGGCTCGCGCCCCCGGCCTCCTTCACCACCGACACGAAATCCTCCGTCCGGTAGTCGATGGCGCGCTCAGCCCCGAGGCCCATGACGAAGTCCGCGCTTGCCGCCCCACAAGTCGCGAAAACACGCACGCCCCGCGCAGCACCGAGTTGCACTGCCGTAGACCCGATGCCGCCTGAACCGCCATGCACGAGGAACACACCACCCGGCGCCACCTCATGCCCATGAAAAATGTTGGACCAGACGGTGAAAAAGGTCTCGCAGAGCCCCGCCGCATCGATCTCCGAGACGCCCTCCGGCACAGGCAGGCAGTGCCCCTCATCGATGGTCACGAATTGCGCATAGCCCCCGCCATTCGTGAGCGCACAGATCCGGTCGCCGACAGACCAGCGCGATGCAGCCTCGCCAAGGCCCACGACTTCACCCGAAATCTCGAGCCCCATGAGGTCCGAAGCGCCCGGCGGCGGCGGATAGTCCCCGCGCCGTTGCTTGAGGTCCGGTCCGTTCACACCCGCCGCCGTTACCTTGACCAGCACCTGGCCCGGTCCGGGCTCTGGCACGTCACGGGTCGCGAGCCGCAGCACTTCAGGTCCGCCCGGCTCCGCCGCCTCGATCGCCTGCATCTCCGCCATGGCCCGCTCTCCTTCTGAAGCCTCTCGCCAGGCTCTAGTTCATCGCGGCAGACCTGCCCAGCCCACCTGCGGCGCACCCGTCGACTGGCACGCCGCTTGACTTGGCCGGGACCGCGTCCCTAGCGTCCCGCGCGGTTTAGGGGATGAGCGACGCGGGCGAAGAGGGCGATGCAGTTGAACGGAATGCGCTTCGGCCTCGGCACGGCGCTCATGTTCGTGGCGATCCTGGCTGCGGCGGCGGCACTGCGCTTTGTCGGCCTCGGAACCACCCCACCCACCGTCTACAACGACGACGTGGTGAACGGCCTCGATGCGCTCCGCACCCTGCGTTCCGGTGAGCTTGAGCTGTTCTACCCGAAGAACAACGGGCGTGAGCCGCTCTTCGTATGGCTGCTGGCGCTCACGCATCTGGCGCTGCCCCCGTCCGTCACGGCACTCAAATTACCGAGCGCTGCGATCGGGACGGTCAGCGTCGCGTTGATCGTGCCCGCGACACTCGCCCTCTGGCGCTTTTTCGGGCGGGGCGATGGGCCCGAGACCGAGGCCTCGCAGCGCTTCGCCCTAACCGCTGCGCTCGCTGCCATGCTGTTCCTCTGCGCGAGTTATTGGCACATCGGGTTCTCGCGCGTCGGCGTGCGTGCGGCACTCGACCCCTTCTTCGCGCTCCTCTCGATCTGGCTCGTCATCGCAGCGCTCGATCGTAGCCGTGGACCCCTTCTCGCCATTCTTGCAGGCGTCGCCATCGGCCTCGGCGTCTACGGCTATCTTGGGCACAAGTTCCTGGTCCTGCCGCTCGCCGGGATCTCGCTCTACGCGCTTTGGCGGGGCGGCTTGCACAGCCTCGGCCGCCTTGCCCTCGTCGCCGGGGTCGCGCTCATCGTGGCCTCTGGTTTCGTCTATCAGCTCGTCGCCCGACCCGACGCCCTTACCGAGCGGCTGTCGCAGGTCTCGGTTTTCGGGGGCGTCACATTGGATCAACCGGATCGCCTGATCACCGCGATCGGCAAGACGCTGCTAAACGCCGTTAGGCTTCTCGTTGCCCTGATCGGCCCTGGCGATGCGCGGCCGCTCTACAACATCTCCGAGGCGCCGCATCTTTCCCAGGCCGCAGCGATCGCCCTGGTCATAGCACTTACCGTGGCCGTGCTCGGGCTGATCCGGCGCCTCCCCAGAGACGCGACCGACCTGCTGCCGCTCGATCGGTTCGACCGACTTGGGCTCTTCCTGCTCCTCTGGATGCTGGTGATGATCGTCCCCGCCGCGATGACCTGGCAGGGGCAGCCGAGCGCGATCCGCGCCATCGGCATGCTGCCGCCGCTCATGATCCTTTGCGGTCTGGGCGCTGCGGTCATGATCCAGGGCATCGCCAGGCTACTCGAAGGCCGGACCGGCCTCCGCATGCTCGCGGCGGTCACCCTTGCCTTTGCGGCATTCATTCAGCCCTGGCACAGCTATGTCGCCTACTTTCACAGCCAGGCGCATCTGCGGGATGACGGCTACTCCTTTGTCGCCGACACCAACGCGGCCGCCTACCGCTTCGTCGCCGATGGCGACCGCCACCGCAAAGTCATCCTATCTCGTCCCTGCTTCAACAATTGCGAGTTCGTGATCGGCCACTTCCTCTACCTCGCCGAGGACGATCTCGCACCCTATCGAGGCCAGCACATCACCGCGCCCGAAGATCTCGCGACGCATGCCGGGGGCGACGCGATCCTCTTCGTCGACAAGCTGGTCATCGAGCGTCAGGATCCCGACCTGACTGGCTTCGCCGATGTCGTCGTGTTCTAGGACCGCCATGAGGGATCAGATGCAGATGCGCGCCACGATCATCGCCCTTGTCCTCCTCGCCGCCCCTGCAGGCGCTGAGTCACGGCTAAGCGGCGACGACATCCGCACCGTGCTGACCGGGCATTGGGTCAGCTATGACAACGCCCGTCAGCACTTCCTCGCCGACGGCACGACGCGCTACTTCGCCCCCGATGAAAGCCTCGGCTTCTGGCGGGTCGACCGCGACCAGTACTGCTCCCGCTGGCCCCCCGCGGACGGCTGGACCTGCTATGACGTCCTGCGCAACACGGATGGCGACCTCATCTGGGTCGACCCCGAAGGCGGGCGCACCACCGGCCGGCCAGAGGCGCCCTGAAGACGCTCTGCGTAAGCATCTCCACTCTCTAGACCATCATCGCCGGGTCGGGCACAGGCGTCCTACACAGATGTCCTGCGAACGCCCGACGCGACCGTCACACGTCCAGGTGCGCCACGCTGAGCGCGTTTTCCTGGATGAAGTGGCGGCGGGGTTCGACGATGTCGCCCATGAGTTTGGAGAAGATCTCGTCAGCTTCAGCGATGTGGTCGATCTTGACTTGGAGGAGGGTGCGGGCATCCGGGTCGAGCGTCGTCTCCCATAGCTGTTCGGCGTTCATCTCGCCGAGGCCCTTGTAGCGCTGGACCGAGAGGCCCTTCTCGCCCTCCGCCATCACGATATCCAAGAGCTCCGAAGGCCCGCGCACCGGCAGCTCGCGGTCCTTCCGCAAGAGCTTCGCGGGCGCGCCATAGGTCTCGGAGAGCGACGGGGTCAGCTCCGCGAGCCGCCGTGCTTCCGCCGCACGGAGCGCGAAGGCATCGATCGATCGGGTCTCCGCGACGCCCCGCAAGATGCGCATAAGCCGGATCCCGCCATCGCTCGTGGCACTCCCCTGCCAGCCCCGTGCCGTCTCGGGCGCCAGACTGTCGAGCCGCGCGGCCACCGCCGCCGCCTGCGCGTCGGTCACGCCGGGCGCCATTGCCCCCTCGATCGCCATCTGCTCGAGCACAAAGCGGGGATAGTGCGTCGGGAAGGCGTGCAGCAGCCCCTTCACCCGCCGGCTCTCATCCACCAGTCGCACGAGGTCCGCGCCCGCGATCTGCTCGCCCGAGGCGAGCTCCAGCGTCGCGCCCTCGACCCCCTCGCGCGTGAGGTAATCCTCCCGCTCCTTCTCGTTCTTGCAGTAGACCGACTGCCCCCGCCGCGTGACCTTGTAGAGCGGCGGCTGCGCGATGAAGAGGTGGCCGGCCTCGATCAGTTCCGGCATTTGGCGGTAGAAGAAGGTCAGCAGCAGCGTCCGGATATGCGCGCCGTCCACATCCGCATCCGTCATGATGATGATCTTGTGGTAGCGGAGCTTCGAGAGATTGAACTCGCCCCGTCCGATGCCCGTGCCGAGCGCGGTGATCAGCGTCCCGATCTGCTCCGAGCTGATCATCCGATCGAACCGCGCCCGCTCGACATTCAGCACCTTGCCCCGTAGCGGCAGCACGGCCTGGTTCTCGCGCTTACGCCCCTGCTTGGCCGAGCCGCCCGCGCTGTCGCCCTCCACGATAAAGAGCTCAGCCTTGGCGGGATCCTTCTCCTGACAGTCCGCAAGCTTGCCGGGAAGGTTGCTCACATCCATCACGGTCTTGCGCCGGGTAAGCTCGCGGGCCTTGCGCGCCGCCTCCCGCGCCAGCGCCGCCTCGACGATCTTGCCGACGATCTCGCGCGCCTCGGCAGGGTTCTCCTCGAACCACTCGGCCAGCTTCTCGGCCATAAGGCTCTCGACCACCGGCCGCACCTCCGAAGAGACGAGTTTCTCCTTGGTCTGGCTCGAGAATTTCGGATCCGGCACCTTGACGGACAGCACGCAAGTCAGCCCCTCGCGCGCATCGTCGCCCGAGAGCGAGATCTTTTCCTTCTTCGCAAGCCCTGAGGACGCGGCATAGGCGTTCACCGTTCGCGTCAGCGCCCCGCGGAACCCGGCGAGATGGGTGCCGCCGTCCTTCTGCGGGATGTTGTTGGTGAAGCAAAGCGTGTTCTCGTGATAGCTGTCGTTCCACCACAGCGACGCATCCACCGTGATCCCATCCCGCTCGCCCCGGATTACGACGGGCTTCTCCAGAAGCGGCGTTTTCGAGCGGTCGAGCCAGGTGACGAAGGCCTCGACCCCGCCCTCGTAAAAGAGCGTCTCCTCAACCGGCTCCGCCCCCCGCTGATCGCGAAGGTGGATGCGAACGCCCGAGTTCAGGAAGGCAAGCTCCCGCAGCCGATGCTCGAGCGTCGCGTAACGGTAGTCGATGTTCGAGAACGTATCGAGCGAGGCGAGGAAGCGTACCTCCGTCCCCTTACGCTCGCCCTGGGGCCCGACCTGTTCCAGCGGGCGCGCGGTCTCCCCTCGCTCGAAGCGTACGGAGTGCTCATGCCCATCGCGCCAGATCTTCAGCTCCAGCCAGTCCGACAGGGCGTTGACCACCGAGACGCCAACGCCGTGCAAACCGCCCGAGACCTTGTAGGAGTTCTGGTCGAATTTCCCGCCCGCATGGAGCTGGGTCATGATCACCTCGGCGGCGCTCACCCCCTCCTCATGCATGGCCGTCGGGATGCCGCGGCCATTGTCCGACACGCTGACCGAGCCGTCGGCATGGAGCGTGACCTTGACCAGATCCGCGTGCCCCGCCAGCGCCTCGTCGATGGCGTTGTCGACGACCTCATAGACCATGTGATGCAGGCCCGAGCCGTCATCCGTGTCGCCGATATACATGCCAGGTCGCTTGCGCACGGCCTCGAGCCCCTTCAGCACCTTGATGCTGTCGGCGCCGTATTCGGGCGTCTCGTCGTCCTCGGGCGTCTTTGCGTCTTCGGCCTTTGGGGCTTCGTCGCCCTTCTTCGGCGCCTCGCCCTCTTCCGGCGTCTCGTTGGTCTCTTCGGTCATGCTCGGTTCCGTTCAGGAAGGGGTCAGGAGGCCGCGATGGCGCCGCCGGCGCCGATCAGGACGCCGCCTGTGGCGCGGTCCACGCGGGCGATGGTGGCAGGGTCGGAGAGGCGAGCGCGGAGCCGGTCCGCACCCCAGGCGTAGAAGAGATCGCCCGACAGACCCACAGGCGTCGTGACGGCGAAGATCAAGAGTGCATCCCAAACCGTAAGTGCCGCAACGTCGAAGAAGCCCGGGAAGAGCGCCATGTAGAAGATCGCGGCCTTGGGATTGCCGATGTTCAGCAGCGCGCCTGTCACGAAAGCCCGCCATGGCGGCTCACGCCGCACCGGGCCCGTCCGCGCCATCCCGTGCTTGCCAAAGATGAGGCCGAGGCCGATCCAGATGAGCCACGCCGCCCCCGCATAGCGCAGCAGCGTCAGCGCCCAGTCATGGGTCGCGGCGATGGCGCCAAGGCCCAGGAGCGCTGTGACGATCCAGACGCTCTCTCCAATGCTTGCGCCGACGGCCATGAAGGCGCCGGAGCGGAAGCCGAGGGCGGCGGATCGGGCCGAGATCGCCGCCGTTAGCGGCCCTGGCGAATACACCATGACCGCCAAGGCAAGGGCGAAAAGAAGGAGCTCGGGGCCCGTGACGGTGATCATACGCGCCTCCCGCGCTGCATCAGCTCCTCGACCTCATCGGTGGCCGCCGCAAGCTGCCTGAACTGCGCTACCGGGAGCTGCATCTCGATCATCGCTGCCGTGTCGGCGTCTCTCGCTTCGCCCCAATTCTCTGCCTCGCCTTCGGCCCGTCGTCTCTCATGGCAGGCCTCGATCAGCGCGCGGATCAGAAGCTGTTGCTCGATGAAGCGCTCCATGAAGGTCGCGGCCTGCCGGCTGCCCCTGGCATGGCCGAACAGACCCGGCAGGAACCACGACGTCACCGGGTCGATATCCATGCTGAAGTTGCGGCCGAAGGGGGCGTAGACATCGCCGCCGACCCAGGGCCGCGTGGCATTCGCCATCACCGCCGAGAGCCCCGCGACCGCCGCCGCCGACCAGAGCGCCGCCATCCCCGCAACGAGGCTCGCCTGTGTCTCGAACGGATTGCTCATGGCCCTTCAACCTCCACCTGCGAGATGCCGTCGGCCTCGTGCACCGTGAAATGTCGCGCACCTTCGAGCCCCTCGAAGAGCTCTGGCCCCGTGCCAGTCATCCAGGCCTGCGCGCCAAGCGCGCCGATCTCGTCGTAAAGCGCCCGGCGGCGGCGATCGTCGAGATGGGCGGCCAGCTCGTCGAACAGAAGTACCGGGGCGGTGCCCGTCTGCGCCGCCAGCGCCCGCGCATTGGCAAGGCAAAGCGAGATCAGAAGCGCCTTCTGCTCACCCGTCGAGCAGTCCCGCGCCGGCATGTCCTTGGCAGCATAGATGGCCTCGAGATCGCTCCGATGCGGTCCTTCGAGCGTCCTTCCGGCCGCCGCGTCGCGCGGGCGCGCAGCCTCCAGCGCGCGCGCCAAATCGGCCGCTTCCCCCGCTTCCAGACTGTCGAGATCAGCCCCATCCGACAGGGCCGCAGCGAACCGAATTTCCATATCGCCGAGTATACGTAACTGCGCGCGAGGGAACAATGTTTCCGCCTCGTTCTGCGCAGCTTCCAAGGCTGCCAGCGCCGCCGCCCGGGCGCGTGCGAGCCGCGCCCCTGCCCGGGCCATCTGCGCCTCCAACCCGCCGAGCCAAGCAGGATCCGGTGCCGGCCCGTCGCGGCCGTCCTTGAGCAGGCGGTTGCGGGCGCGCATGGCTTTCTCATAGGCGATTGCGGCGTCCGCATGGGCGGGCTCGAAGCCCATGGCCATCCGGTCCAGAAACTGCCGCCGCTCGGCCGCGGCCTCGAGCCAAAGCCTGTCCATGGCGGGCGTCAGCCAAACCATGCGCAGATGCCGGCCAAGCGCCGTCTGAGCTGCGGCCTTGCCATCGATCTCAACGGTACGGCGGGGCGTGGCCGGGTCCTCGACGCCTGTGACGACCTCGATCTCCTCGGCGCCGGTGTCCACCATGGCCCGCACGCGCCAGCCAAGCCGTTCGGGCCGTCGCACAGGCTCCTCCGGCGCTGCCCGGCGCAGGCCCCGGCCGGGGACCAGCATGCTTGCGGCCTCCAAGAGATTGGTCTTGCCAGCGCCGTTCGGCCCCGTCAGCACGACGGGCGCCCCATCGGTCTCGAGCGCCGTCGCAGGATGGCTGCGATACTGCGCCAGACGCAGCGAAAGGATCGCGGCCCGCCCCGCGACCGGCACCGTCATCTGCCCTGCGCCTTCACGCGGCGAACTTCACGTTGCAGTGAGCCCACGGGTCTCATGCACCCCACATCTTGCTCCCGCCGCCGCCAGCGTCAAAACGCGCCCATACCCCTCTTTAAGGAGATGCACTGTGATCACGTTCCACTATCACCACACGCCGAACCCGATGAAGGTGGCGCTGTTCCTGGCCGAAGCGGGCTTGCCCTACGAGGTCAAGGCCATCGACACCTTCAAGGGCGAGCAGCATTCGGAGGCCTATCTTGCCATCAACCCCAACGGCAAGGCGCCCGCGATCGAAGACGACGGTGTGCGGGTATTCGATTCGACCGCCATCCTCCTCTATCTGGCCGAGAAGTCCGGTCAGTTCCTGGGCGATCCGGCTGAGCGCGGGGAGCTCCTGTCATGGCTGTTCTGGATCGCGTCGGGTCTTGGCCCGTTCTCCGGCCAGTGGGTCCACTTCCAAACCGCCGGTGCGGCGGAGGGCGGCGACTACGCCAAGCGCCGCTACAAGTTCGAGGCGCATCGCCACTATGGTGTCCTGGATGAGCATCTTGCGGGGCGCGACTTCGTGGTCGGCTCGGGCTACACCATCGCCGATATGGCTGCTTGGGGCTGGGTCGATCGTCATGTCCGGGTGCTGGGTGAGGGTGGCATCGACGCTTACCCGAACGTGAAAGGCTGGTTCGCTGGGATAGATGCACGCCCTGCGGTGGCGAAGGCCCGTGGGATCGGCGAAGGCCTCACCTTCAAGGCCGACTTCGACGAAGAAACGGCCCGCGCGATGTTCCCCTCGAACTTCGCCGAGGCGTAAGCGGCCTCGAGACGGCCCAAATGACCGTGGCCATCGGCGGTGCTGCCGATGGCCACCTTCGATCGTCCCCGCATCGCACTGATCTTCAGGCTTGAGTGTCCCCCACCAACAGAGGTTCGCCACGTCGTATTTCTGGAACGCTTGGCCGCTAGCATGAAGCTAATGGGCAGCCCGACAACCTGAAGACTGGTCGGCACGTTTAACCCAAAGCTTCAGCCCGCCAAGAGAAGTCGCAGTGTGCACTGATTGGTGTTTGCACATACAGCCGGTGCCCCCACTGGGTGCTGAAGGCTAAGCGGCCTTCGAGAATAGCACTTGGCTCCAACCCACCCACGCCAGAATAGCGCGCTCCAAGTTAAAGTTTGGCGAACGCTCTATGCTCCATGTACGCAACGCCCGAGCGGAGCCAGGCCGTCTCGTTAGCGTTTCGTTCGCGCGACTCAGGCAAACCTGTCGTGGGAGGGGGCGCCCGGAAGCAGGTTTCTTCTACATCTGGAGCACGGTGCGTTTCGTTGAAAAGGGCGTCCATGGCATTTCCGGAGAATGTCAACAAACGCCGCTCGACCCCTGGCGAACCATCCGAAATCAGTTGCCGATGATCGAGGTTCTACGAGGCCGGCCAGCTCGCCCTCAATGCCGGCCGGCTGGTTTGAAAGCCGGTCTTGCTGCCGGGGATCGGCAGTGTGAGGCTGATGGTGAAAGCAGAGCCTTGGCCCGGCTCGCTGTCCACCATGATCTCGCCGCCCATTACATCCAGCAGCCCTTTTACGATGGCAAGTCCGAGCCCGGTGCCGCCGCGGCGCACCCTCTCGCTCTCGACTTGATAAAACTGCTCGAAGACCGCGGCCTGCTTCTCAGGTGCGATTCCGATCCCAGTGTCGACCACGGTCAGGGTGATCTCGGCCTGGCCGGACTGGGCGCGGACCTGCAACGCCACCGTCACTTCGCCTTCGTCGGTAAAGCGGATCGCATTGCCGAGGAGGTTGAGCAGGCATTGGCGAAGCCGCCGACCGTCGCCGACCACATCGGGCAAGAGCGCCTCGGTCCCTGTGACACGCAGCGCGATGCCCTTCTCCTCGGCCTGAAGCCGCACGAGATCGACGGTTCCGTTCACCAGCTCCGCCAGCGAGATCCGCTCCTCCGAAAGCCTCACATTGCCGCTGTCGATCTGGCTGATGCTCAGATTGTCGTCGATGATCTGCAGCAGGAACTCGCCCGATTGGTAGATCACCTCCAGAAACCGCGACTGGGTCGAGTCGAGCCCGCGCTGTCGCATCAGCGCCGCCATGCCGAGGATCCCGTTCAGGGGTGCGCGCAATTCATGGTTCATCTGCGCGACCGAGGCCGCCCGGCGCTGGCGCAACTCGTTGAACCGCTCGCGCTCCTCGCTGATGCCACGCCAGGCCATTGCGATCTCGGTCACATCGGTCAGGCGCAGGACAAACCAATCCTCGCCCACCGCCTTCTTGCGCACATCGATCAGGCGACCGTCTGGGAAGCTGTGCAGCCGGCAAGTGAGACGGTCGTCCGAGAAGAGCCGCATGCGACGCGTTTCCTCGACCGCGCGCTGCGTACCAGAGAGCCCCTCAAGATCGGTGAAGCGCCCCGCAAGCTTGCGATAACTGTCGCCGATGGCGAGCGCGTCGGGCGTAGCACCGAGATGAGTACAGAAGCGACGGCCGAAAGCGAGGACACGGCCATCGCCATCGATCACCGCAGCGCCTTCGTCCAGATCCTCCAGGATCGCGGCCATCGCCCGCAACTGCCGTTCCCGCTGCCGCTCGGCGCTGACGAGGTCGGTGACATCGCGATGGATCGCCAGGCGGTCGCCCCCCGCGAGCGGTGTCACGGTCACTTCGATCACACGGCCGTCGCCAGGCTGCCAGCGCTCGATCAGCGCATGGGGCGCACGCCAGGCCGTCTCCAGCGCTTGGAGTGCCGGGCTTTCGTCGCCAACACGGAGAGCCGAGGCAAGATGGGTGATCAGGTCGGGTGTCGGCATACCCTCGGCGAGCGCTGTGCGATCCATGTCGAACATATCGGCGAAGAGCCCATTACAGGCGCGAAGACAGCGCTGCTCATCGAACACCGCCACCGCGTCCGGCAGGGCGCCAATCAATAGATCGATCTCGCGGCTGTCGTCGGCAGCTCTCGACATTTGGATCCTACCGAACTCCATGACGCATACTCGCTCACGAAAAACCTCAATGGCGATGGCATCAGCAGTGCTCGGCGCGCACAACCTCCGGGTGTTTAGTAAGGCGAGAATGTGGCTCATTTGTGTGAAATCTGCCGCAATGACTCTGGCAGCATGACCGTAATTGATACGTTAACGTTTTCTTAACTATACGCGTAAGTTGCGAAATCGCGGTTACGTAGCGACCGGCCGCCTCATGAGCGCCGTTACCACACCGGCCGCGATCAGGCAGACCCCACCGACGCGGCTTAGCGCTGCGAGGACCGAAGGGCGGCCGAGACGCCTGCGCATCTCTCCAGCCAGCACGGCCCAAAGCGCGATGTTGATTGCGGCAAGGGTGAGGAAAGTGACCTCGAGAACCACGATCTGACCGAGGATCGGCGCCGCTGGGTCGATGAATTGGGGCACGAAGGCGATGAAGAAGACAATGCTCTTCGGGTTGAGCGCCGTCACGACGAAGCTGTTTGCGAACATGGCACGCAGTTCAGTGCCCTGAATGCCGGTGTCGCTCGGCTCAAGGCGGGCATGCGGTGCCGCCCGCCAGAGCCCGATGCCGAGCCAAACGAGGTAGATGGCCCCCGCGATCTTGAGCAGCGTAAAGAGCGTCGCCGATGCTGCCAGAATGGCGCCCGCGCCAGCGAGGCTGACGCTCATGGCGACGAAATCGCCCAGAGTGACGCCGGGCACTGTCGCCAGCGCAGAGCGTGCTCCTCGTCCGAGCGCATAGGACACGACCAGCATCACCGTTGGCCCGGGGATCGCGAGCATGACGGCGGACGCCGCCGCAAAGGCCAACCAAACTTCAATGCTCACGCTGCATCTCCAATTCGCCGACGCTGCGGGTATCAGGATGTAAGGACATGATACATCCACCTGGCACGCTGTACTGGTCAATCCAGCTTAGCACGGGAGTAAGTGGATCCGCATCTTGCGCGATCCTCTTCATGTCGGACAGTTTCAGCGGCTTTCGCAACAGGCTCCCGAGCGCCCCCTCCCACGACAGGATGGCGCGAGTCGCTTGAAGGAAGCGCTAACGGTGGTAGCGGAAGTTGCCCCGTAGTTGCGTCATTTCGGGTGTGAGCGTTCGCAAGATGTTAAAGAAATCAACAGTAGACTGACGTGGGAGGGCGCGGAGCTCTCCAGCCCCTTCTATCCACGGACACATTTTGCAGCCGCTGTCGGCGCCCTTCGCATTGGCGCCGCGTCTGCGAATGCCGAATGCATGGATCGGCCGGACAGTCGATCTGCTAAGGCAGCATAACCCGCTAGCTCCCGGCCATCACACGGACGGCGCGACAGAGCCGGCAGCCGGGGTGACTGGGCTCAAAGGCGCCTGTGCAGCAGTGCCGAGGACTACACGGCTCAAACGGGACACCATCATTGCGGAGGTCACCCTCGCAGACACGGCTTCGCGTCACGAAAGCTAGCGGTCCCAGCGACGGGCCTCAGCTAGCCCACGCGCATGCCATCGGCGGGCACGACGGGCGGCAGCGCTAGGAGCCTGGGGATGTCGAGGGACTTGATCCAGACCTGCTCCCGATCCGGACCCGCAAGCGTGGCCCGCTCTTCTCGCGCGCTCTCGCGAAGGGCAAAGCGAAACGCCTCCACCGCGCGCCAGGGCTGCTCCAGGTAATCAGCTCGATCCAGCGCTTCACGATGGAGCGCGCACCACAGCGCCGCTGCCGCAGCCACCTGCGGGCACGCGTAAGAGGTGCCTGAGGGATCGCCCTTCGCCGCCTCGTCCTCCGCAAAGATCTGAGGTCGGCTCGGTCGGTTGAGATCGTAGGTCGCGCGGTTGATGCGCTCCGCTTGGGCCCAGACATCCACCAGCGCCGGGATCATGTATCCGTTCGGCGGATAATGATCGAGCTTGCCGCCCTGCCGGTCGAAGCCCCCGACGGCGATCGTCTCGGGCATCCGCGCTGGCAGCACGACCGTGTCGATCACCTGTCCCGCCGCACAGACCACGATGATGCCCCGCTCATAGGCTTTGCGGATGAGACGCTTCGTCCGGCGTGCAAGCCCGCTCTCGCCGCCCGCTAGAATGCGCAGGATATCCCAGAGCCCGCTGGTTGCCGGGTTACCCATGGAGATCGACACGACGCGCGGCACGGGGTCCAGGCTCATGAGATGCTCGATCGCATCGCCCAGACGCTCGGTCTCGCTCTCCTGCATGAAAGGCCCCGCCCCGCTCGAGCGAATGAAGAGCGGGCCGTTGGCGATCCGGTAAGGCACGATCGGCGCACCGGGTGCCACGCCCTTTAGATGATCGGTGACGCCCAGGATCGCCGACAAGGTCTTCACCCCGTGATCCGGAAATTCGAGCTTCGAGAAGGTGACACGCCCGCTCAGCTTCAGGGATGCGATCGGGCGATGATCCTCGGGCTTCGGATCGAAGAAGTTGCGGCCCTCGTCGACCAGGATGTTCGGCGGCAGCGCATCCGCATCGCCGAATGTCAGATGCGGCGCCACGCCCGCATCGATATGCGCGATCCGCACGCCGGTGCTCGGGTCCTGCAATCGGGCGAGGGCAGCGTCGTAGTCAGGCGAAGGCGCCGGCGGGGCAAGATCGCGGACAAGATCGTTCATCAGAAATCTCCGAGGGGACACAGAGCCGGAGGTTAAGCGCAGAAGCGAAGGCCGCGGAAGATCTTGGGCCTAGGGCGAAACCAAATGCATCACGGTAGGGCCGGTTTGGCCGAGCGAAAGAGAAATGCCCGGGCGATTGGCCCGGGCAGTTGGGGAGGTGGAAGTCGTCGGCCCTGGATCTTGGCCCTGAGTTTCAGCCCTGACTCTCGGGCTCACATCTCGGGACGCTGGCGGCGCCGGTTACTGACCGCCGCCGAGGCTGTGGACATAGATGGCGGCCTGCTTGATCTGCGCCTCCGTCAGGCGCCCGGACCAGGCCGGCATCACGCCATTCCGGCTGTGCGTGATCGTCTCGATGATTTTCTCCTTCGATCCGCCATAGAGCCAGATCGCGTCGGACAAGTTCGGGGCGCCGAGTTCTACGACACCTTCGCCGGCATCGCCGTGACAGGCCGCGCATTGATCGACGAAGATCGCCTCGCCCGCTTCGTTGGCGGGGCCTTGGCCCGAGAGGCTGAGCACATGCTCCGCCGTCACCTCGATCTCCTCGTCCGTCAGCATGTCCATATCGCCGAAGGCCGGCATCTCGGAGTAGCGCGTATCGAAATCGGCCTCGTAGCGAATGCCGTGGCGCAGCGTGTACTCGATCTCCTCGAGCGTCCCACCCCAAAGCCAGGCGTCGTCGCGCAGGTTCGGATAGCCCGCCGCCTGCACGCCCGCAGCACCCGCACCGTGGCATTGCGAGCAGTTGTTGCGGAAGATCGCGGCACCGCCTGCTTGACTGAACTGATTGAGCTCCGCATCAGCCACAACCTCCGCGATCTCGAGGGCGGCGATGCGGTCGGTGTAGACGCGCTGCGCTTCATGCGCCGCGGCGATCCGCTCATGCACTTCAGCCCGGGTCGAATACCCGAGGATGCCCGCTGTCGCCTCCGTCATCATCGGCCATGCGGGGAACAGCACAGTATAGATCACGCCCCAGACGACGGTGCCGTAAAAGGTGTAGAGCCACCATTTCGGCAAGGGCGTGTCGAGTTCCTTGATCCCGTCCCAAGTATGGCCGGTGGTCTCGGTACCGGTTTCTGCGTCGACTTCGCGTTCATCAGCCACGGTGCGTCTCCTTGTCCTTGGGGTCCGCAATCGGCGTCTCGTGATCGCGCAGTGGGATCTCCGCAATGTTTTGGTAATGCGCCTTGGCGCGGGCGCCGGGGCGTAGCGTGTAGAACACGATGCCCAGGAAGAACGCGGTCATCAGGATAAGAAACCAGCTATCCGCGAAGGCGCGCAGCAGGGTGTAAGTGTCCATCGCTCCCTCCTCAGCGCAGGTTCGTTTCGGCGGTCGCCTCGTAGGTGGAGAAGTCCACGAGGGTGCCGAGCATCTGCAGATAGGCGATCATGGCGTCGAGCTCGGTGATCTGCCGCTGACCGTCGAAATTGCGCACGACGGCTTTCGGGTAGTTCTCCATAAGGCTGTCGACCATCTCGTGATCGGGGTTCACTTGGGCCGCTATGTGCCGCGCGGCGAGCTCGATTTGCTCGTCCGTATAGGGCACGCCCACCGCCCTGTTCGCCCTCAGATGATCGGCGATGTGGCGGAAGTCGAGCGGCGTCTCCTCGAGCCAGGGATAGGGCGGCATCACGCTCTCGGGCACGAGCGCCTGCGGATTGCGCATATGGTCGACATGCCAAGCGTCCGAGTAGCGGCCGCCGACCCGGGCGAGGTCCGGCCCCGTCCGCTTCGAGCCCCACTGGAACGGATGGTCGTACATCGACTCCGCTGCCAGGCTGTAATGCCCGTAGCGCTCCACCTCGTCGCGCATCGGCCGGATCATCTGACTATGGCAGACATAGCAGCCCTCGCGCACATAGATCTGCCGGCCAGCAAGCTCGAGCGGCGAGTAGGGTCGCATGCCCTCCACCTTCTCGATGGTGTTCTGGAGATAGAAGAGCGGCGTGATCTGCACGATGCCGCCGATCGTGACCACCACGAAAGCGAGCACGAGGAGAAGCGTGGCATGCCGCTCAATCGCGCCATGCTTGATCAGTACCCAACGCTGCCAGCTCATCCTCGGGGGCGTGTTTTCCGTCATGTCCGACATGGTTTGCCCTCCCTCACTCGGCTGGTGTCGCAGCGGGCGTGGCGGTGCCGGCGGGGACGGCATCGCCCTCCTCGCGCTCACGGCCACGCATGGTCTGGATCAGGTTGATGGTCATCAGAGCCGCGCCCAAGAGGTACAGGATCCCGCCGAAGCCGCGGACCAGGTACATCGGGAACTTCGCCCCCACGGTGTCGGCAAAGCTGTTCACCAGGAAGCCTTGGCTATCGTATTCGCGCCACATCAGGCCTTCCATGATCCCGGTGACCCACATCGAGGCCGCGTAGAGCACGATGCCGATCGTCGCGAGCCAGAAATGCCAGTTGACCATCTGCAGGCTGTAGAGCCGGCGCACGCCCCAGAGACGCGGCACCAGGAAGTAGAGCGCGCCAAAGGTGATCATGCCGTTCCAGCCGAGCGCGCCCGAATGCACGTGCCCGATGGTCCAGTCCGTGTAGTGGCTGAGCGAGTTGACGGCCTTGA
>JBCDFC010000029.1:0-28059 GCA_039178805.1 Pseudomonadota bacterium
GATTTCACCAAGATCCCGAACGGTACCGGCGGGCTTGAGGATCGGATGCCGATGCTTTGGACCCATGGCGTACGCACCGGTCGGCTGACGCCGAATGAGTTCGTGGCGGTGACCTCGGCCAATATCGCGAAGATCCTGAACTGTTACCCGAAAAAGGGCGCCGTGATGGTGGGTGCGGATGCGGATCTCGTGGTCTGGGACCCGGAAAAGTCCAAGACGATTACCGCGGCCAGCCAGCAATCCTCGATCGACTACAACGTGTTCGAGGGCAAGGAAGTCATGGGTCTGCCGCGCTTCACCCTGACCCGCGGCCAAGTCGCCATCCACGACGGCGAGGTCAGGACCCAAGAGGGACACGGCACGTTCGTCAAGCGCGCCGGCAATGGTGTGACGAACCAAGCCTTGAGCACCTGGAAGGAACTCACCCAACCGCGCCCTGTGCAGCGATCCGGGATACCCGCGACGGGCGTTTGATAGAGAGGCAATATGTTCTCTATCAACGACTTGCGTGAGGGCCGGCGTCCTTTCACAGGCAGCAAAGACCGTGATCAGTCGCGGCTCCGGCACGCGGTAGTCTGCGAATTCCAGACGCGGATGGGCGGAGATGGCTTTGCTCGGTGCCGCTGGCTCGGTACCGGCCTGGCAGCCTTGGCGTTGGGAAGGCCGGCAGCATGAAGGTCATCGCCGCCCGAGACCTCAACTTGACGTTTCAGACCAATGACGGCCCGGTCCACGCGTTGAGCGATGTCGAGCTTGAGATCGATCGAGGAGAGTTCGTCTCATTCATCGGCCCGTCAGGCTGCGGGAAGACCACGTTCCTGCGCTGCATTGCGGCGCTTGAGACGCCGACCTCCGGCAGCCTGACCGTCAACGGTCTGAGCCCGGATGAGGCCCGCAAGAACCGCGCCTATGGCTACGTCTTCCAGCATGCCGGGCTTTATCCGTGGCGCACCATTGGCGGCAACATTCGACTGCCGCTCGAAATCATGGGCTATCCCAAAGGCGAGATGGCCAGCCGCGTGCAGAACGTTCTCAAGCTCGTCGATCTTGAGGGGTTCGAGAAGAAGCACCCCTGGCAGCTCTCGGGGGGGATGCAGCAACGGGCCTCCATCGCGCGGGCGCTCGCCTTCGATGCCGATATCCTGCTGATGGATGAGCCGTTCGGGGCGCTGGACGAGATCGTGCGGGACTATCTCAACGAGCAGCTGCTGCAGCTATGGGCGAAGACGAAGAAGACGATCGCCTTTGTTACGCACTCGATCCCAGAGGCTGTGTACCTCTCCACCAAGATCGTCGTGATGTCGCCGCGCCCCGGCCGGATCACCGATGTCATCGAGAGCACGCTGCCAGCGGAGCGACCGCTCGACATCCGTGAGACGCCGGCGTTCCTGGCGCTCGCGCATAGGGTTCGAGAAGGCCTCCGCGCTGGGCATTCCTATGAGTGACGGGATGCCCCTGTGAGAGCGTTCCTGCCCATCGTCACGGTGCTCACGGCGTTCGTCGGGATCTGGTACCTCTCGGTCGCACCGATGAACATCCGCGTGGCGCTGGATCAGGTCGAGCGCAGCGGGGCCGAGGTGGTGCCTGCGGGCGCCGTGGAGCGGCGGAGCGTCTCGGTCTGGCGCCTGATGGCTCAGAACCCAGACCATATCGCGGTTGGTTACGATCTCGACCGCCCGCGCCTGCCAACGCCCGCGCAAGTGGGCCAAGAGCTGTGGAAGACCACTGGGGCCATGGCGCTAAAGGGGCGGGCCTGGTCCAAGAGGTCGCTGATCCACCATGGCTGGATCACGCTAAAGTCCACGCTTTGGGGGTTCTTGCTGGGCACGACACTCGGCATCGCCTGTGCCATTGCCATCGTGTACTCGCGCACGGCGCAGATGAGCCTGATGCCCTGGGCGATCATCAGTCAAACTATCCCGATCGTGGCCCTCGCGCCGATGATCATCGTCGTCTCCGCCCAGATCGGGATCGAGGGTCGTGGCTTACCCAAAGCGGTCATCTCGGCCTATCTGTGCTACTTCCCGGTCCTTGTCGGCATGGTCAAAGGCCTGCGCTCGCCTGAGCTTTCGCAGCTCGATCTGCTGAAGACCTATGACGCCACGGGTTTGCAGAGTTTCTTGAAGCTGCGGCTACCTGCATCGATGCCGTTCCTCTTCACGTCACTCAAGGTCGGGATCGCGGCGGCCTTGGTCGGCACCATCGTCGGGGAGCTGCCGACCGGTGCGATCAGCGGCCTCGGCGCGCGGATTCTGATTGGGGATCAGTTCGGCAACCCGCTCGCCATTTGGTCGGCGCTCTTCTCCGCCGCGATTTTGGCCGGTCTGTTGGTCACCCTTCTCGATCTGATCCAGCGCCTGGCGCTTCGGCAGATGGGGGCGCAGGCATGAGCGCACTCGTCTTCGCCCTGGTGTTCTGGCTCGCCGCCTGGGGGGCCAATGTCTGGCTCAGCAATTCACGCTGGAGCGGTACCTGGGCAGTCCGCCTCACGGTTCCATTGCTCTTCGGCGCAACGCTCTTGGTTCTGTGGGAGGGTTTGGTGCTGGGGCTCGGCGTCAGCCCCGTTATCCTGCCCCCGCCGTCGATGGTTGCGCAGACTTTCGCAACATCGATCGAGACCTTGTGGATCGACTTCGTTCAGACCGTGATCAAGGGCGCGTTGCGCGGGTTCGTCATCGGCGCGCTTGCCGCGGTCCTATGCGCCATCCTGATCGACCGATCGCCTTTCCTGACCCGAGGCCTCCTGCCCATCGGCAATTTCTTCGCCGCGCTGCCGATCGTCGGCGTGGCGCCGATCATGGTGAACTGGTTCGGCTTCGACTGGCAGTCGAAAGCGGCGGTGGTGGTGGTCATGGTGTTCTTCCCGATCCTTGTGAACACGGTGCAAGGCCTGCGCGCCAGCGACGCCCTGCAACGAGACCTGATGCGCACCTATGCTGCGAGCTACTGGCAAACGCTGGTAAAGCTCCGACTGCCGGCGGCGATGCCGTTCGTCTTCAATGGGCTGAAGATCGCGACGACGCTCGCCCTGATCGGAGCAATCGTTGCCGAATATTTCGGCTCGCCGACGCGCGGCATGGGATTTCGCATCTCCACGGGCGTCGGTAGCTTGTCAATAGATCTGGTCTGGGCTGAGATCGCGGTCGCCGCGATGGTCGGTACGAGCTTTTACGGTTTGATGGCTTGGATCGAACGGAAGGTGACGTTCTGGCACCCGTCTCATCGCACGTAAGACCAACATGGAGGGTATCTCGTTGAACACCAGATTGAGTTTGAAGGCCGCAGCGCTGTCGCTCTTGGCCGTACCGGCAGTCGCTGCCGATGATGTCACGCTGCAGCTCAAATGGGTCACTCAGGCCCAGTTCGCCGGATACTACGTGGCGCTCGAGAAGGGCTTCTACGAAAACGCCGATCTGAACGTGACGATCAAGCCCGGCGGCCCCGATATTGCGCCGACGCAAGTGCTGGCGGGCGGCGGTGCTGATGTGACGGTGGAGTGGATGCCTGCCGCGCTGGCCGCCCGCGAGAAGGGCCTGGCGATGGTCAACATCGCACAACCCTTCAAGTCATCCGGCATGATGCTGACCTGCCGCAAGGATGCGGGCGTCGCCACCACCGACGACTTCGCGGGCAAGACACTCGGGGTTTGGTTCTTCGGCAACGAGTTCCCCTTCCTCAGCTGGATGAGCCAGCTCGGCGTTCCCACCGATGGCTCCGAGGCTGGCGTCGAGGTGCTGAAGCAGGGCTTCAACGTCGATCCGATCCTGAACGGGCAGGCGGCCTGTATCTCGACGATGACGTATAATGAGTACTGGCAGGTCATCGATGCCGGCCTGACCCCGGACGATCTGATCACCTTCAAATACGAAGATCAGGGCGTGGCGACGCTTGAGGACGGCCTCTATGTTCTGGAGGAGAACCTCGAAGACCCGGCCTTCGTCGATAAGATGACGCGCTTCGTTGCGGCCTCGATGGAGGGGTGGAAATGGGCCGAGGCGAACCCCGAAGAGGCGGCGCTGATCGTTCTTGAGTATGATGAGACCGGCGCCCAGACCGAAGCGCACCAGATCCGCATGATGGGCGAGATCGCGAAGCTCACCGCGGGGTCGAACGGCGCCTTGGTCCCGGGGGACTACGAATGGACCGTGGCGTCGTTGCTGGCAGGCGGTTCGGATCCGGTGATTACCAAGGAACCCGAAGGGGCCTGGACACACGTCATCACCGACGCCGCCCTGAAATGATCTTAGCGAGCCGGAACCTGGTGTTCCGGCTCAGCTCCCCTACGGACGGCCTGCTGCATCCGGCTTGGCAGCGCGCAACACGCCGTTACGCCATCGAGCTGCCCGCTTGGGCCCAATCATCGGTCACTTGTAGTGCTCCACCGGTTCGCGCGCGGGGCGGCAACGTCCGCCTCGCGTTGCGAACCAGGTTTTCTCGCTGCGGGTTAAGCGAAAGAAGCTTGGGCCGATTTCGCGCTTCGTCACCGCGAAGAACACGTATTCGGGCAGCGTGTCGCCTACCCTAACGCTTTCCGTTGCGAGGACGCTTCGGCAAGCGCGCTCAAGATCGCCATCGGTTACCGGCCGAGGATCGGTGCCGGCGCGCTCGACCACGGGCTCGATCTCAAAGCCGAAGGCGAGGCGGAGCAGCGAGAGCTGAATGAGGCCGCTGTCGCGCACGGGAATGATGCTGCCATCGGGCAGGACCAACCGGCCACCGGCGATGGCGGCACTGCTGCTGGCAAGCCAGAGCGCCAAAGCGCAGCCGCCAATCGCCATTATGTTCTGCTTTTTCATGCTTTGAATAAAAGACATCGATTGCTGCAGAACAAAAGGCAAAAGTATCCTCTTCTCGCAGTTGCAGCATCAACTTTTGTGAATAACGATTTTACTCATCACAAAAAGTCAACTTCTTCAATTTTTGTTTTGTTTTTCACCGAAGTTTTGGGGCGCAACCTCTTATCTCGTGAATTTGCTCGATAGCCGACAAGTGAGGAGCGCATTGATCATGAGACGCATTGATCGCGGGCGGTACGGTTTCGTCTTTCACACCTTGGCAGGGATGGGGTTCGTGGCAGCGCTGCTTTGCACTCCGCGCCCGGCCTTCGCTCAGACAGAGCTGGAGCTTTTGAAGCAGCAGCTCGAAGCGCTCTCGCAGCGGATCGAGCAGCTTGAAGCGGAGAACGCGGTTCAGACCGAGCGTGTCGCGGAAGTCGAGGAAACGATCGAGACTGAGGTGGTGCGTTCGGGGAATTCGCTCGGCGACCTCATTCTGCCCGGCACGAACACGCGCATTCAGATCGGCGGGTTCGTGAAGGGCGATTTCATCTACGATGCGAGCGGCGATATCGGCGCGGACGACCTTTTCGTGGCCTCCTCCATCGGCGTCGGCGAGGGGGACGATCGCCGTTTTACTGCGCATGCGCGCGAGTCCCGCCTTTTCGTGCGCACGACGACGCCCAGCAGCTTCGGCCCGATCAAGACGTTGTTCGAGGCAGACTTCTTTGGCTTTGGCCCCATCGGAACCGAGGTGCTGACGAACAGCTTCTCGTTCCGGATCCGCCATCTCTATGGCGAGGTCGGCCCCATCGGCGGCGGGCAGTTCTGGACGAATTTCATGCCGATCGAGACCTTCGCGCGGACGGTCGATTTCCAGGGCACGGCCGGCGCGTCCTTCATCCGTCAGACGCAGCTTCGCTACACTCAGCCGATTGGTGAGCGGTTGGTGGTGCGCGCCTCGCTCGAGAACTCCGAATTCTCAGGGCGCATCGATGCGGATGGGGATCCGACGACGCTCGATCTTGTCCCGTTCGGCGACACGGCGCCGCCGCCCCTCGGTGGGCTCGAAGCGTCGCTTGACGTTGCACCCGATGTGACGCTTACGGCGCTTTACAATGGGGATTTCGGCCTCGTGCGCGGCGCGGTCGTGGGCCGTCGCTTCGGCGGTCAGGACGGTGGCGACGGCGCTTTCGGCTTCGGTCTGAACGCTGCTGCGCGGCTCAATCTATGGGAAGGCGGCACGGGGTTGGCGTCGGTGACATGGGGCCACGGTGTCGGCCGCTACATCATCGATGGCGTCGGCTTGGATGGCGTGATCGACGCGGATGGCGATGTGGAGACGATCGAGTCGCTCGGCTTCTCGGCACAGCTCCAGCAGAAGGTGACCGACGACATCACCCTCGGCGTCGCCTATGGCCGCTATGATGTGTTCGACACGTTCCTTCCTGGCGATATCGATACGCTGCAGACGCTGCATGCCTCCATCTTTCTCAGTCCCTTCGACCGCGTGACCTTCGGCGGCGAGCTGATTTTCGGGATGCGGGAGAACGCCGACGGCGCCGACGATACGGCCCTGCGGTTTCAAACTTCTGTCCAGGTCAGCTTCTGAGCGGTCAGACCGCAGCCTGGCGATTGTCGGTGTTGAGACATCTGGCCCGAGGCGGCGTGTCCACAGCGGTTAGCGCCGCCATGCTGTCGGTATGGGAGCGCTTTGGTCGCTGAACCGCCCGCAGCCGCTCAGCTCAGCGAGCGAGTTACCGTGACGGACGAACAAGTGTCCGGCTCAAGCGGCCTACGGCGTGATGCGGTCGTCTGTGGGGGAACGGTTCGGGATGCAGCCGTTCAACGCGCGCCGGGGTTCGGTTGTTGCCGTGTCAGTTGGTCTGCCGTTCCGCCCAGCCGGCGAAGGTCCGTTCGAGGAAGACCACGGCGTAGAAAAGGACGATGCCGAGTACGGCCAGCGCGATGAGCACGGCGAACATCAGAGGATAGTTGGAATTCGTCTGACCCGACAGGAACAGCGCGCCGAGACCGCGACCATGGGGCGAGATAATCTCGACGAGGTTCGTTCCGATAAAGGCCAGCGTGACCGATACCTTCAACGCGCCGAAGAACTCGGGCAGGGTTTTCGGCAGCGCGATCTTCCAGAAGATGGTGAGCTTCGAGGCACCCAAGGCGCGCAGGATGTCGCGATACTCAGGCTCTAGCGTCGAGAGCCCGACGGCGACGGAGACGGCGATCGGAAAGAACGAGATCAGAAACGCCATCATTACGGTGTTGAAGTCGTGCTGCCCGATGAAAAGGAGCGCGAGCACCGGCACGAGTGTCGCCTTCGGCACCGCGTTGAAGCCGATCAGGAGCGGATAGAGGCCGTCTCGGGCGATCATCGAGAAGCCCATGATCATGCCGAGAAGAACCCCGACGACCACGGCGATCACGAGCCCAGCAACCGTTCGCCACAACGTCTCCCACGCGCCCACGAGGAAGAGTTCGGCGAACTGGAGATAGGCAGCCGGCAGGTCGCTGGGCGAGGCCATCACGAAGTTCGGCCAGCCATTCGCCCAGACCAGAAGCTCCCAAAGCGCCGTGAAGAGGAGGATGGCCACCACCGGGATGGCGATCCGCTGTAGGCGCCCCATCAGCCTGCCCTCTCAACCGGTCGGCCCTGGGCGATCTTGATCTCGTCGCGGAGGGTGTGGAGCATCTCGGCGACCTCGGGCGTGAACAGGATGTCGAGCGTCCGGTCCGATGGCAGATCGATGCGCATGGTTCGCTGCGTGCGGGCAGGGCGGCCCGAAAGGACCACCACTTGGTCGCCGAGGAACACGCTCTCCCTCAGGTCGTGGGTGATCAGCATCGCGGTGAAGGGTTCGGCCTCACGCAGCGCGCGCATCGTTTGCCAAAGATCCTCACGCGTGAAGGCATCGAGTGCGCCGAAGGGCTCATCCATGATCAGCACGTCCGGCTTGTGGACGATGGCGCGGCAGAGGGAGGCGCGCTGACGCATGCCGCCCGACAGCTCCGAGGGTCGCTTCGCCTCGAAACCCCCCAACCCCACCATGGCGAGCAGCTCTTCGGCCCGGGCGACCCGGTCGCGCCGGGGCATGGTCGGCGCGACGATCTCCAGCGGCAGGATGACGTTCTCGAGGATCGTCCGCCATTCGAGGAGCACGGGGTTCTGGAAGGCCATGCCGACGGTCTTGCGCGGTGAGGTGACTTTGCTGCCATGCAGCCGGATCTCTCCCTCGTCGGGCCGCATCAACCCTGCGACGAGGCGCGTGAGCGTGGACTTGCCGCAGCCCGAAGGCCCGACGATGGCGCAGAACTCGCCTTCGCCGACCGATAGCTCGAGCTCGTCCAGCACCGGCAGCGGCCCGTCCTTGGTGCGGTAGGCGTGGCGGACGTTCCGGATGTCGACTTGAGACATTTGGTGGACCAGGAGAGAGGGCTGGCGCCGGAAAGGGCCGGCGCCGGCCGCTGTTACTCGAGCGAGAGGTCGTCTTCGCCAGGCAGGTAGCTGGCGTCGAAGATCACGGCGGGATCGGGCTCGGTCTGGAACGTGTAGACCGTCTTCGTCTGCTCAATGGCGGCAGCGAAGCGCGCAGGGTCGATATTGCCCATGCCGTTTGCGCGAACATAGTCGGTCAGCACATTCGCTTCGGCCGCCAGCAGCAGGCGGCGTTGTTCCAGTGCCGCGTCAGCGGCCGGATTGCGCTTCAGGAGCGAGGCGATGGCGGCTTCGGGCGCCTCGATTGCCCGCTTCCACCCCTTGGCGATGCCAGCAAGGAAGGCGGTCAGTGCCTCGGGGTTCGCGGCGGCGAAATCGGTGTTCGCGATGATCGCGTTGCCATAAAGCTCGACCCCGTGATCGGCCATCAGCAGGACCGAGATATCGTCCTCCGGCACGCCGAGGCGGATGAGGTTGAGCGTCGAGGAGAACGAGAAGCCGGTGACCGCGTCCACCTCACCCTGGGCGAGCATCGGCTCGCGCGTGGGAAAACCCACCGGCTCGACGGTGATCGCGCCCATGTCGAGGCCGTTCTCGGCAGCGAAGATCGGGAACTGTGCCCAGGCGCCGTCGGGCGGCGGTGCGCCCAGCCTCCGACCTTCGAGATCGGCCGGCGTCTTCACGCCCTGGCTCACCCGGCCGACGACGGCGAAGGGTGGTTTGTCGTAGACCATCATTACGGCGGCGACCGGCGCGCCCGGGTTCTGATCCAGAAAACGCATCAACGAGTTGATGTCGGCGAAGCCCACGGGGAACGCCCCCGTCGCGACCTTGGGGATCGCGGCGAGCGAGCCCTTGCCTTCCTCGATGGTGACGTCGAGCCCGGCCTCGTCGAAAAAGCCCTCGTCGATGGCGATGGTGTAAGGCGCGGCCGGTCCCTCGAACTTCCAATCGAGCGCGAAGGGCATCGAGGTTTGGGCCGCGGCGTGGGTGGCGCCTAGACAGAAGGCTGCTGCCAAGAGGAATCCGCGTAGCATGATGTTCTCCCTATCTCGTTCAGCTCACCCTAATGATGCAGTGCGGTACAAACCAAGCGTTAGATCGGCAACTTGCGCATGGCGGCCCATATGGACGGCTGCGCTGCGTGTGTGGCCGGAGCGTAGGCTGAAGCAAGCTCCGATAGCGCATGCTCACCCGGGCATGACGCGAAGGTGGAAGCGATGGGTTGAGCGCTAAAGGCCTACGGATGCCGGCTCGCAGTCGAAGAGAGCCGTGAGGCCGGGCCATTCAGACAGCACCGCTCGAAGGGTGGGAAAGGTCTCGACGCAGAGGCGACCGTTCGACCATAGGGGCCGGTCGTCGAGGGCGATCATCGGATCCAGGACCATCCAGCAGATCTCGCCCGGGGCATAGGCGCCGCAGGTGTGGAAGTGCAGGAAGCGGGGCGAGGTGAAGATGGTGTTCGACCAACGGTCGGGGTTGTCTTCCATCCGTCCAGCGTATGCAGCCGCGGGATGGATACCGGCATGCCAGGAATGCACGACGCCCGCATCGATGCCGAAAAGCCCGGCGACATGCGCGTAGTGAGCCTCGATGGATCTTGTGACGCTGGATGGCCCGTCAAACCCTGCGATGCGGCCGTCCTTGATGCGCGCGAAGGCGAGATCGTCGAGCATCAGCGCCGCGGGCTCATAGCTGCGTGAATCGGTCGGGGTCAGGCATCTGGCGATCGCGACGCGGCCTTCGAAGCTGCCCGCCGGCATCGGCTGCGGCACGCCCATGGGAAAGCGGCGCACGGTCACTTCGCCTGCGGTCTCGCGCAGCGCGGGATCCACGGTGCCGGTGATCTCCGTGCCGAGCGGACAGGTGATCCGGATCGACGCGCTGCCGAAGAGCAGGTCGTCGATCGCCGCTTTCAGGGCGAGCAACGCGTGATGATCCGTGCGGCCATAAGCGCTGCCAAGCGCCTCCGCATCGCGGGCGTAGCTCATCACGATGGGTTTCGTGGCACGGCGCGGCGCGAAGCGGTCCTGATCCCCGATCCGGGCCAGATAGACGATGCTGTCGCTACCAGCCAGTGCTCGTTCAACCGCGGCTAGGAGTGGGACTTCGGGGCCCTCGACCTGAACGACGCTTGGCGACGCCCCGATCTCACGGGCGGCTGCGACGACCGCCGCTGCCACGTGTTCGTCATACCAGCCAAGCGCGGGGTCTTCGTGGACGATCAGCACCTGGTCGCCGCGTTTGATGCCGCCGCAGTGGACGATGAGGTTATGCGCGCCCTCCAGAAGCTCGGGCGGCAGCGTCACCCCTTGGCTCGGTAGGAGAACGCCTTGCCAAAGCGCCAGATCAGATAGTCGCCGCAGGTAATGGGCTCTGGCGCGCTGTCGATATCGCTGCCCAAGACGTCGTGCGCGTCGATGCGCGTCTCCGGGTTTGGATCGAAGGCGAGGACCAGGGAAAGGCGCTCGCGGCCTGAGCGATTGACGACCCGATGGGGCGTCGACTTGTAAGCGCCGTTCGTCCATCGCGCGAGCAAATCGGCGACGTTCACGACCAGGGTCCCGTCGATGGGCGGAGCGTGGATCCAGTCGCCGGAGCGGTCCTGCACCTGCAATCCCCCAACCTCGTCCTGCCGCAGGACCGTCAGAACCCCGAAATCGGTATGCGGCCCGACACCGAACTGATCGGCGCCGAGGGTGGCGTCCTGCGGCGGATAGTAGACGAAAGATGCCCGGCTGAGCGGCCTCGATGCGGTCTTGAGGAAGAACTCAGGCTCGAGGTCGAGGCCGATGGCGAAGCCGCGCATCAAGTGATGGGCGACGCCATGCGCATGGCGGAAATAGGCCATCGCGCTCTGCTCCATCTCGGGCATGAAGGAGGGCCACTGGTTCGGGCCGCGCAGCGGATGGTCGTCCGGCACAGCGCCAGCATCGTCCTGAAAGCCCCAGATGAAGCTCTCCTTCAGATCGGCCTTCGCGTCGTCCTGCATCTTGGCGCCGCCCATCCCGATCCAACCGCGATGCCGCGCGGAAACCGAGACCGTGGATTTGTCGGCAGCGGGGGCGCGGAAGAACCTGAACGCCGTCTCCCGCGCGGCATCGATTGCCTGTTCGGGAATGCCGTGGCCTTTGACGTAGATGAAGCCGAGCGACTGGCTGGCCGCATGCAGCGCCTTGGCGACTGCCGTCGGATCGGACCCGTCCCGCAGCGGTGCGATATCGATCACGGGGATCAGATCGGCATCCAGTTGCTTGGCTTCGGCGTAGCTCATGGGTCTATCCTCGGCATTCGGGCGGTCCCTCAGGATCGCTGAGCCTTCACGTCAAAGCTAGGGCGTCGTCGGCGCGTCTTCGGCGTAGTAGCCGACGACATCGCCCTCGGTGGTCACGCCGAGGCCGTTCAGGCAGCGGTTCACGTAGTTGAAGTACCCGATGATCTGATTGGCTTCGAGGATCTCGCCATCGTCGAGCCCGGCTGTGCGCAGCGCTATGACATCCGCCTCGACCATCTCGCCCGGCCGAAGTGTCAGCTTCTCGGCATAGCGCATGAGTGCGAGATCGCGGCCGTCGAGCGCATCCTCGGGGCGGCGCGCGGTAAGGGCGGCTTCGATCCGATCGGCCCGCGCATCGTCTCCGATCAGATGGCGCGCGTTCTTCCAGTGGTTCGCCAGCGAATACGGGCAGTCGTTGAGGATCGAGACGTAAGAGCTGATGGTCTCCTGCAACCACATCGGCAGGGTGTTGGCATCGTCATGGAGGGCTGCACGGTAGAGCACCACATGGCCGCGCATCGTGTTCGGGCGAAGCGAGTGGACGCGCATGACATTGTCCACCGTGCCGTGCGGGGTGCGGGCGAGCGTGAGGACTTCCAAGAGCTCGGCGCTCGCATCCTCGTCCGCCACCATCTTGATCCAGGCGCTCATGCTGATGGTCCGACCAGAGCATTCGATCGCGTCATTGCCGGGCTCGATCCGGCAATCCAGTCGCCGTTGAGGATCTGGAACTTCGGCGACGCTTGGATGCCTGGGGCGCACCCAGGGATGACCCGAGCCGGTTTCCCGCGCGCCAGGCATGGTGCGGTGATCCGCTCATCGATCACTCCTTCGGCGAGCCGCTGGCGTCAGTGGGTAAAGATTAAGCACAGGCACTGCCCTGCCTCCAGAGAAATCAGCGCGCTTGACCCGGTGGATGCAGCATCCGCAGGATGTCATTAGAATCGCCGCCACCGAGTCACGTCACTCGGCCCCGCGGCGTTCGGATGCGCGCAGCGCGGCCCTGCCATAGTGATTGAGGTGACGACCCATGAGATCCCTGAAGACCATCCTTGGTGCCATGGTGGCGCTCCCCCTCGCGCTCAGCGCACCCAGCATCGCGTCGGCTCAAAGCGTGATCGAGGACGTCGTCTCCCGCGGCAAGCTCGTCGTGGGCCTGTCGACCTTCGTCCCCTGGGCCATGCGCGACAAGAAGGGCGACCTCATCGGCTTTGAGATCGATGTCGCGAACCAGTTGGCCGAGGACATGGGTGTCGAGGTCGAGTTCGTGCCCACGGCATTCGACGGTATCATCCCGGCGCTCCTCGCAAAGAAGTTCGACGTGATCATCACCGGGATGGTGATGAAGCCGCAGCGCAATCTGACCGTGAATTTCTCGGACCCATACGCGTTCCTGACCGTGGGCATGGCCGCCAACAAGGCGCTGGCCGAGGCTGACGGTTTGGAGACGATGGAGGACTGGAACAGCAGCGGCGTCACCTTGACGATCAAGCGGGGTACTGCCCCCGGAGAAACGGCTGCCCGGCTGTTCCCGAAGGCGCGCGTGCGCCAGTTCGATGACGATGCGCAGGCCCTGCAGGACGTGCTGAACGGCAATGCTCACGCGTTCCTCACCTCCGAGCCGAAGCCCGCCTATTACGTGATCGACAACCCGGATGTGCTCTATCACCCCTTCGGCGTGGGCCCCTTCGATCCGTCGGCCTCGGCCTTTGCCGTGCGCAAGGGCGATCCAGATGCGCTGAATTTCTTCAACAACTGGATCGAGTATCGGAAGCTCGACGGCTGGCTCGACGAGACGCACGCCAAGTGGTTCAAGGGTCGCGACTGGCTGGAGCAGGTGCAGTAGGCGCGGCGCAACCGGCGTGACCGCGACGCTGGACGATCTGGGGGCTGCGCCGCTGCGGCCCGCCCGACGGCCCCGGGCATGGTGGCAGGCGCCCTGGGTCGATGTCGTCCAGTTCCTGCTGCTCGCGGGCGCGCTCTTCTGGCTGGCCTGGCGTGGGGCGAACGCCATCGACTATCGATGGCAATGGAGCAGGGTTCCTGCGTTCTTCTACCGTGAGATCGATGGCGAGATCATCTGGGGCCCCCTGATCTGGGGGCTGCAGGTCACGCTCTACATCGCGGCCTGGGGCCTGGTCCTGACCCTCGCCATCGGCCTGGTCGTGGCGATCCTCCGGCTCTCGGACTCGCTCTCGGGCCGCATTCTCTCCCGCGTCTATCTCGAGACGATCCGCAATACGCCGCTCCTCGTTCAGGTCTCGATCTTCTATTTCGTGCTTCAGCCGATTCTCGGGATCAACAACCCGCTTTGGACCGGGATCCTGTGCCTTGCATTCTTCGAAGGGGCCTTCGCCTCGGAGATCATGCGCGCGGGCATCAATGCGGTGCCGCGCGGACAGTGGGAGGCATCGCAGACCGTCGGCCTAAGCCGCGCGGGCGCCTATCGCTACATCGTGCTGCCGCAGGCTTTACCGCTCATGCTGCCGCCGCTGACCGGTATCCTCGTCAACCTGATCAAGCACTCCGCCATTCTCAGCTTCGTCGCGGTGTTCGAGCTGACGACCGAGGCCCGCAACCTGATCGGCGACACCTTCATGAGCTTCGAGATCTGGTTCGTCGTCGGCGCGATGTATCTCGTCATCACCATGACGCTCTCCGCCGGGGTCTCTTGGCTTGAGCGGCGCGTCGCGGCGAAGCGGTGAGCCCATGACGCCTGGAACGAAACGGGCGCGCTTTCACTGGTTGGACCTCGTAGTCCTGACCACGGTCATCGGCTTCGTCGTTTATGTCTTCTACCGGGTCGATTCGGTCCTCGTGTACCGCTGGGACTGGTCGGTGATCCCCGGCTATCTCTTCCGCTGGGATGAGGAGACCGAAAGCTACGCCGCTAACCTCCTGGTGCGCGGGCTGATCACGACGATCCGGATTTCGTTCTGGGCGCTCATCCTCGCTTCGGTCCTTGGCGTACTCCTCGGCGTCGCGCGGACAAGCAGCCGTTTGCTGCCGCGCCTGATTGCCTGGGGCTATGTGGAGTTCATCCGGAACATCCCGCCGGTGCCGTTCCTCTTCCTCTTCTACTTCTTCATCAGCAGTCAGATCATCCCGCTTCTCGGCCTGCGCGACGCTGTCGAAAGCGCGGGGCCCAACGGTCAGGCCGTGCTGGCCGTGCTGTTCGGTCCGGCCAACCTCATCGAGAACTTCGCCTCGGGCCTCATCAGCCTCGCCATGATGTCGGCGGCCTATATCGCGGAGATCGTGCGCGCTGGGATCCAGTCCATCCCCCGCGGCCAGTATGAAGCGGGGCACAGTGTCGGCCTTTCGTCGCGCGAGATCCTGCGCCAGATCGTTCTGCCCCAGGCCATCCAGCGGGTGGTGCCGCCGCTCGCCGGGCAGTTCATCACGCTGATCAAGGACAGCTCGCTGGTCGCGCTCATCTCGATCCAGGAGCTGTCGTTCCTCGCGATGGAGATCGCGATCTCCGAGCAACGGTTCTTCGAAGTCTGGCTCACGGTCGGGCTGATGTATTTCGTGGTCTGCTACGCCTGCGCCATCGCCTTCGGCTGGCTCGAGCGGCGGATGGGGCGGCATCTGCGCTGACGGTGTAGCCCAACGGGCGCGGCATAAGGGTTGGGCGGAGAGCGATGGACAGCAGCGACATGACTGCGGGCGAACCGATCATCACCATGCGGCAGGTCGACAAATGGTTCGGGGACTACCACGCGCTCCGCGGGATCGACCTGACCGTGAGCCAGGGCGAGCGCGTCGTGATCTGCGGCCCGTCGGGATCGGGGAAATCGACGCTCATCCGCTGCATCAACCGCCTCGAACTCCACGAAACGGGCGAGATCGTCGTGAATGGAGAGCTGATGGACGACACCCCCGGCAAGGGGCGCGACATCGGCATGGTCTTCCAGCAGTTCAACCTCTTCCCCCATCTCACGGTCCTGCAGAACTGCACGCTTGGCCCCATCAAGGCGCGCGGCGTGCCGAGGGCCGAAGCGGAAGCGACCGCGATGGCGTTCCTCGAGAAAGTGCGCATCCCCGAGCAGGCGGCGAAGTTTCCGAGCCAGCTCTCGGGCGGGCAGCAGCAGAGGGTCGCGATTGCGCGCGCGCTCTGCCTCAGTCCGAAGATCATGCTCTTCGATGAGCCGACCTCGGCGCTCGATCCGGAGATGATCAAGGAGGTCCTGGATGTGATGATCGATCTCGCGGGCTCCGGCATGACGATGATCTGCGTCACGCATGAGATGGGCTTCGCGCGGACGGTTGCCGATACGATGATCTTCATGGATCAGGGCGCGATCGTCGAGACGGGGCCGCCGGAGGTGTTCTTTACCGCCGCCCGCAACCCGCGGACGCAGCTTTTCCTCAGCCAGATCCTCTCACACTGATCGATACGAGGTGGATGGCCATGCTGACGCTCTACACCGTTCCCGAAAGCCTTTATTGCGCCAAGACGCGCATCCTGCTCCGCCACAAGGGCCTCGTTTGGGAGGAACGCGCTCCTCCGGGAGGCTATGGCTCGGATGCGTACAAGGAGATCGTGCCCTCAGGCAGCCTTCCCGCGATGATCGACGGCGATCTGATGCTGGCGGATTCCGAGGCGATTGCCGAGTATCTGAACGAGCTGTATCCGGAGCCGCCGATGCTGCCGTCCGATATCGCGGACCGCGCCCTCGTTCGCCAGCACGGGCGCTTTCACGACACGCGGCTCGAGCCGGCGGTGCGGATGCTTTTCCCCCTGATGCGCCCGGCGCAGCGGTCGCCCGAGGCGGTTGCAACGGCACTCGCCGCAATCCGAGCGCGGTTGGCACAACGTGCGCGCGGTTTAGCCGGAAACCCGGGCGTCGCATCTGGCGGCATGCTGTCCTTGGGCGACTGCGGCTACCCCATCACCTTCCGTTGGATCGAGAGGCTAAGCCGCGAACTCGGAGATCCGGTCGTTCTGCCTGCCGAAGTGTCGGCCTACAATACGGCCCTATCGGGCCAAAGCGCAGTTGCCGAGGAACTCGCAGTCTATGCCAGCAGCATGGATGCCTGGGTGCGCCGCGTGACGGTTCCGACTTAGGGCTTCGACCAACGCTGCCGACGCAGACCCCGTGAGCACGTCGGATCAAATGCGCTCTCGCGACCCTAGGATCGGCCGCCGTGCAGCGCTCAAGGTACGGCAGCGGATGCTGAGGTCTGGCCGGTTGCGGCCCTCTCCTCCTCCAGCGCTGCGAGTGTTCGGTCGAGTTCCGTGCGATCCGTCACGCCTTCAAAGCGCTCGGTCGTGCCCATGCACGCTGCAAAATGCACGAAGCGTTCCCGCGCGACGGCGAGCAGGCGGTCGAGTTCGGACAGCGGGTCCGCATGATCATCGACCCTGAGATCGAGCCACGGATAGGGCTGCCCGCGATGGATGACGATCGCAGCGGACTGGCGCCCCCGCTTATCGCCGCCCACGGCCTCCCCGGCACGGAGCGCCGCGAGCAGACGATCCGGCATCTCGAGGTCTGGGTTGCTCAGCCAGGATGCCAGCGTTTCCTCGATGACGGCTGACCCCACCAACATGTTGCCCGCGACGGAGATGTTCTCAGCATTCGCGTGACCGGCCCATTCCACGCACTCAGCCCCGGTATGCGCGGCCGCCACGCCGCGTGCATCGAGCGCATGGCATTGTCGCTGCGGCGCGCCGGCATCTCGCGCGACGAGGTTCGCGATCACCTCCGGCGCAGTGTCGCCCCGCGCCAGCATGGCGGTGCCTTCGATCCCCCACATCGGATTGACGAAGGCCTGTGTCGCCACGGCGCCCTCTGCACAGAAATGCGGAACCAAGGCGCCGACTGCGAAGAAGCGGCTGGCGACCGCAATGCCGAGCGCACCGGTCGCCTCGTCGCGGGCGATGATCGAGAAAGTCATGCCTCGGTTCCGCCAATGGAGGCAGCCGCGCCCGCGGCATCGAAGGCTTGGTCTCCGACGGCTGCCAGCAGCGATGGGGCCCAGCGTCGGAGCACGGTGGCGACATGCTCGGTCATCGCACGCGCCGCGGCGTTGGGCGCTGAGCCGAGCACGGTGTTGAGGAGCGCCCGATGCTCATGACCGACCCCTGCCTCTTCGCGGAAAGCGCGGGGAACCTCGACACCGCCGAGCGTGAACCGGTGCATGTGCAGCGCAGCGCGGCCGAGCACGGGGCAGAGGAGTGGCAGGCCCGCCGCCCGGCAAAGCCCCAGGTGGAACGCTCGGTCGAGATCGCTGCAGCGGCTGAGATCGCCTGCATCATGTGCGGTGTCCATGTCTGCGAGGAGCGTATCGATCGCCTCGGCCGCGTCGCTGAGCCCCGACTGCGCAAGTCGGCGCGCCACTTCCGCTTCGATGTCCAGGCGCATGCGCACGAGAGCGGTTGCTTCTGAGAGCGTTGTCTCCGTCACCACAGTGCCGCGGTAACTCCGCCGCTCGACAAGCCCTTCTTCTGCCAGCCGAAGCAGCGCCTCGCGCACCGTGCCCTGACTACAGCCGAGCCGCGCCGCCAGCGCTTGCTCCGTCAGCTGGGTGCCAGGGGAAAGCCTGCGGAACAGAATGTCGTCGCGCAGGATCTCACCGGCGCGGTCGACCTTGAGCCCCCCTAGGCTATCTCGCCCAGTGGAAGCGTGCTGAAGAGCTTGTGTTGACAATCCTCGCCCCCGACCCAGAAAATCAATATCGATAATAATGATCGCGGTCCGGGCGAGGAATGCAAGGGCGATCGTGGGTATCGACCACGACGCCTGACCTCACCTGCGGGTTGGCGACACCGCCGGGCGTCGTAGCGAGACGGCCGCAGTGACAGACAGGAGAGAGGTACCACCATGTCCGACGACCGCCTGAAGGCTGCCATGAAATCCGCCTGGCAGGACGCCCATGACTTCGACCCGCGCGACCCGCTCTACGGTCTCTCGCGCGACGAGCTCTCCGGTCCGCGCCTCTCGCGGCGCGCAACACTGCGCCTGCTCGCCGCCGGCGGCACGCTGACCGCTGCGCATCTGATGCCCGGCGGACTCGGCCAAGCCATTGCCGCTGCGAAGAAGGGCGGCACGCTCACGGCCGGTTGGGCCGGCGTCTCGGAGATCGTGACGCTCGACCCGGCCCAGATGGGGCAGGTCCTACAGTTCCAGATCACGTCGAACGTCCTCTCCGGCCTCACCCACATCAATGCCGACCTGATCGCGGAGGCGGATATTGCCGAGGGTTGGGAAGTGTCGGCTGACGGCCTGACCTACATCTTCAAGCTTCGCGAAGGGCTGACTTTCCACAACGGCGATGCCTTCGACGCCGAGGATCTGATCTTCACCTACAATCGCTCGAAGGACCCTGAGAAATCGATCCACTCAGGCAATCTCGCCAATGTGGCGAATGTCGAGAAGCTGAATGATTTCGAGGTGAAGTTCACGCTGAAGGCGCCTCAGGCGAGCTTCCTTACGAAAACGACGGAGCGGGCGTCGGGACGTGCGCTCACCATCGTCTCGCGTGGTGCGCTCGAGAGCATGGGAACTGCGCAATACGGCCTGACGCCGGTCGGCACCGGTCCCTTCCGCATCACCGAGCATCAGCTCGGACAGGGTGTGGTGATGGAGCGTTTCGACGGCTTCTATGACCCTGAGCGCCCGCATCTCGACAAAGTAGTGATCAAGCCCATCGACGGCGCCGAGCCGCTGGCGGCAGCCGTGGAGGCCGGCGATATCCAGTTCGTGGGCGGCAACCCGGTGGCGGCGCAGCTTATCGACCGGTTCAAGTCGAACCCCGATCTGGTCGTCGATATCAAGCCGGGTCCGGGTTTCCAGTCCGTCTGGATCAACCCGCATCGCGATCCGATGAAGGTCGAGAGCTTCGACAAGCCCCTCGCAGAGCTCAAGAAGGAGAAGGGCTTCATGGTGCGCCTCGCCCTCGCGAAGGCGCTCAACCGCGACCTCTATGTGCAGCAGGCGCGCTTCGGCTACGCCTTCCCGGCCTATGGCACGATCAACCCGGCCATGGGCTTCTACTATGACGAGGGGATCGCTGAGACATCCGAGCAGGCCTACGATCCTGAGGGTGCGAAGCAGTTGCTCGCCGATGCCGGCTACCCGGGCGGCGAGGGGTTCCCGGAGCTTGAGCTTACCGTCCGCCCATCCGAGCGGCGCGACGGGCTCGTGATCGCCAACATCCTGAAGCAGGAGCTTGGCATCACCTTGAACGTCGCCACGCAGGAGTTCTCGGTCCTGATCGAGAACTTCCTCAAGATGGAGTTCGACATGCGCCTTGGCGGCTCGGGCGGCGACTACGATCCGGACGATGGCGTCGTCGATTGGATGATGTCGGACTCGAAGTTCAACGGCCGGACGCGGGACAAGGCGAAGTACCCCATCGGCTACTTCGCCGACAGCGAGGCGGATGCGTTGATCAAGAAGCAGTCGGTCACCGCGAAGCCCGACGATCGCCGTGCGCTGGTGCAGGAAGCGAACAAGATCACGTCGGACAAGGTGGCGAGCGGGTTCCTCTATCACCCGGTCGATGTGCTGATCCACTCAAAAGATGTGGTGTTCCCCGCTGTGAGCCGTATCCCCGGCCTCACGGATCTTGACCGCGTGTCCTTCGCCTGACGCTGCCGAGGTGGGGTGACATCACACCCCACCTCGCATGACCTTACGGGCCCATCCTTAGGAGCGCCGGATCCATGTCCGCTTATCTCGCCCGCCGGTTCGTGGGCGCCCTCCTCGTGATGTGGGCGGTAGCGACCCTCGTCTTTTTTATGCTGCGCTTCGTGCCGGGCGACCCGATCGCTGCGATGCTGGCGGATGCGGGCAGCGAGGAGGCGGCGGCAGCACTCCGCGCCAAGCTCGGCCTCGATCAGCCCCTTATCGTGCAGTATTTCTACTGGATCGCGAACGTCTTGCAGGGCGATTTCGGCAACTCGATCTACGGCAACAACCAGCCCGTGGCGACGATCATTGCCGAGGCGCTGCCACGCACCCTGTCGCTCGCGTTTATCTCCTTCGTGATCGCCATCGCCATTGCGGTGCCGGCCGGGGTCATCTCGGCCACGCGGCGCAACACGATGACCGACAACACGGTCTCCTTCGTTGCGTTCCTCGGTCTCTCGATGCCGGATTTCTGGCTGGCGATCCTGCTGATCATCGTGTTCGCCGCCAACCTGCAATGGCTGCCCGCCATCGGCTATGTGCCGCTTGAGGACGGGTTCTGGCCCTGGCTCGAGCATCTCCTCCTGCCGGCGGTCGCCACGGGGACGGCCTTTGCCGCGATCATCGCGCGCATGATCCGGTCCTCGTTGCTCGAGGTGATGAACCGCGACTTCATTCGCACAGCACGGGCCAAGGGGCTGACGGCGAGGCATGTGATGTGGCGCCACGCTTTGCCGAACGCGATGATCCCAGTGATCACCGTCGTCGGTATCGCCTTCGCGTTGCTGATCTCGGGCGCTGTCGTCGTCGAGAACGTCTTCGCCATCAAGGGGCTCGGCCGGGTGCTGATCGACGGTATTCTGAACCGCGACTACCCGGTGGTGCAGGGGGCGGTGCTGATCGTCTCGGCCTTCTTCGTCTTCTCCAACCTCGCGGTCGATCTCCTCTACGGTGTGATCGATCCTCGCATCCGGTACGCATGATGACGGAGATCGCTTCCCCGGCCCCGGAGCGAGCGCAGACGCCCCGCCGCTCCCGTCTGCGGGCAAGCCTTGCGAAGGACCGCAAGGCGCAGTTCGGGCTCATCGTGCTGGCGATCTTCTTCCTAGGCATGTTGTTGGCGCCGATCCTTGCGCCTTACGACCCGAATGAGATGACGCTCGACATGATGCAGGGCCTCTCGTGGTCGCATCCTCTGGGAACGGACGACTTGGGCCGCGACCTTTGGAGCCGCATTCTCTACGGCACGCAGATCTCGCTCTTCGTCGGGGTCGTGACGGTTGCGATCGCGCTGATCATCGGTGTCGTGCTGGGCGTTGTCGCGGGATACTACGGCGGTTGGATCGATCTCGTGATCATGCGCTACATCGATCTGCAGTGGGCGTTCCCGAACTTCATCATCGCGGTCTATCTCGTCGCCGTGTTCGGTACGGGGCTCTTGAACGTGATCGTCGCGATCTCCCTCGCCTTCATCGATGACTTCGCCCGCGTCGCCCGTTCTATGACGCTGAGCCTCCGCGAGGAGCAGTTCGTTCTCGCCGCCCGCAGCATGGGTGTCTCGGACGGTCGCATCATCATGCGCCACATCATACCCAGCGCCATGGCGCCGATCATCGTGCAGGCCACGGTGTCGGTCTCCTACGCGATCCTGGGCGAGGCGACGCTCTCCTTCCTAGGGCTCGGCGTCGAAGCGACGACACCCACCTGGGGACTGATCCTGGCCGAGGGGCGGGGCTTCATCAGCCAGGCTTGGTGGCTCGGCGTCTTTCCGGGGCTCGCCATCATGCTGGTGGTGCTCTCGATCAATTTCGTCGGCGACTGGCTGCGCGATGTCCTCGACGTGCGCGAGACCGTCTGACCGCTCGCTCAGTCTTCGTCGCCGCGACCTGCGATGGAGAGGGGACGGGCGAGGATGCCTTGGGTGGAGCACCAGTGGCAGAGCGCGTCTTCCGCGCCATGGGTGACCCAAACCTCTTCCGCGCCCGTCTCCCGGATCGTCGTGCACAGCTCATCCCAATCCGCGTGGTCCGAGATCACCATTGCAAGCTCCACACCTCGCTGCTTCGCCCGCTGGCGCACCCGCATCCAGCCTGAGGCCGCCCCGATCACCGGGTCGGGCAGGCGACGGCACCAAGTATCGGCCAGCGCCGATGGGGGCGCCAACACGATCCCACCCTTCGTATCGGCCCCCTCGGCCGCCGTCGCATAAAGCGTCTCGCCGAGATCGAGGCCGAGCGTCCGGTAGGTCTCGCAGAGCTTGACCAGCGCGCCGTGGAGCCAGATCGGCCGGTCATACCCTGCGCGCCGCAGCTCCATGATCAAGCGCTGCGCCTTGCCGAGTGCATAGGCCCCGACCGCATGAGCGCGCTCCGGAAAGGTCTCTAGCGATCGGAGGAGCTTCGCGATCTCACCCCCGACCGGTGGATGGCGGAAGACCGGCAGGCCAAAGGTCGCCTCGGTCACGAAGAGATCGCAAGGCACGATCTCGAAGGGAGCGCAGGACGGATCTTCCCGCCGCTTGTAGTCGCCCGAAACGACGGCGCGCAGTCCATCCTTCTCGATCACGATCTGCGAGGAGCCGAGCACATGGCCCGCGGGCGCGAGGCTGAGCGAGACGTCACCGACCTGGATCGCCTCGCGATAGGCGAGCGACTGCGTGGTCTGGAAAGCCTCGTCTCCGTAACGCGCCTTGGCGATCACCACTGTCTCGGCACTCGCGAGGAGCGCTTCGTGCCCCGGACGGCAGTGATCGCCATGCGCATGGGTTACGACCGCCCGCTCGACCGCGCGAACGGGGTCGATATGGAAGCCCCCTGCTGGACAATAGAGCCCGGCATCGGTCAGCGTGAGAAGGTCTTGCGCCCGCATCAGCCATAGCTAAGGCACATTCGGATCTCGTACACTCTCGCGGCGCT
This sequence comes from Pseudomonadota bacterium, assembly GCA_039178805.1. Lineage (GTDB taxonomy): Bacteria > Pseudomonadota > Alphaproteobacteria > Rhodobacterales > Rhodobacteraceae > Thermohalobaculum. The sequence continues at coordinate 23,055 of JBCDFC010000029.1, forward strand.
TGTCACCCCCGGGCTCGACCCGGGGATCCAGAAGACCAAACGAGTTCAAGCGCCTTCGGGAAGATGGATTACCGGATCAAGCCCGGCAATGACGGTATCGAGTGTTTTGGCCAAACGCCTAGCGCTCTGCCTCAGTCGACAAAGAACGGCGGAGAGGTCGGTTAGTGCCTTTCGCTGGGCGCATCGCTGGGTACATCCGCCCCTTCGATCACCTGCGCCTGCCGTGCGACGTCGCCGTCATGCCCACGCCAGCGACCCAAGGCGGGTCGCTCTCCGGGCGTGCCCGAGCGGCGCCACTTGGTGAGAACCTTCAGCAGATGGGCGCGGTAGCCCGCATCCGCAGGCTCTCCGGTAATTTCCACACCCTCGGTTTGCGCGCCTTCGGCATGCGCCCGCCGGAACGCCGCATCGCCATAGATCCCGTCGCCATAGCCCCTTTCGGACCAATGCGTCGGCATATCGGACTCCAATCCCCGATCCTCCCGCGGCCCCACAGGTTTGCGATAGACGATCAGGAACAGGAACAGCGGAACCGCGATGATGAGCAGACCGATGGTGATGTAGACCGCCGGATGCATCGCTCCTGCCCAGGAGAGATCGTTGGCGAGCGGTGAGCCGTCGCCGACGAGGCCTGAAAGCTTGCCATCCGCCCGCCCTGCGGACCCACCACCGATCGCCGTCATTCAGCCCCCACGATGTCCTGGCACCGGCCGAACGCGCCAATCCCGAACTGGCTCCCGAACTGCCCCTCTGCGAGAGGTTAACACGGCCGCTGCATGTCTCGAAGGGCCGTGCCTAGATGGTACAACCCGCCCCACGCGCACGCATGGGCGGCAAACGACCGCAGCGATCCACGCGGCAAGATCCGCCCTTCGTCGCATGCAGGCGACAAAGCGGCGAGATCGGAAGACTGACGATTGGCCGCTTTGCTATGCCCCGTGCGATCATCCGGCATGCCTGCCGGCTGGAGGAGAATCGCGCATGCTGATGCTGATGTGTCCCTATTGCGGGGTGCTGTGTTCTGAGACCGAGCTTGCCCCCGGCGGCGAGGCGCATCTCACACGCATGGGGCCGGGCTCGAACGATGCGGATTTCTCGGGCTATCTCTTCACGCGGAAGAACCCCAAGGGCGTCCATTTCGAGCGTTGGCGCCACATCTACGGCTGCGGCAAGTGGTTCCATGTGGCCCGCTGCACGATCACGCTCGAGGTTTTCGCGACCTATCCCGCGCAGGTCGGTGGCATCCCCGAGGATGTGATCGCTGCCGTGCAGGCCCGCCGCCCCGACTGGCAGCCGAGCGATTGGAGCTGACGCAATGGCACACCGTATCGCTGCCGGGCATGGCCGGCTGATCGACCGCTCGAAGCCGCTCAAGTTCCACTTCGACGGCGAGGAGCTTTCGGGCTTCGAGGGCGACACGCTCGCCTCCGCGCTCCTCGCAAATGGCAAGGTGTTCGTCGGGCGGAGCTTCAAGTACCACCGCCCGCGCGGGATCGTGGCCTCGGGCGCGGAGGAGCCGAACGCGCTGATGGGGATTGGGGCGGCAACGCCTGCGGGGCCCCGGTTCGAGCCGAACCAGCGGGCGACGACGACGGAGCTTTTCGACGGTCTCCAGGCCATCAGTCAGAACCATTGGCCGAGCCTCGAGCGCGATGTGGGCGCGATCAATGCCGCCGTGGCCGAGGTGGCGCCGGTCTTCTCCGCCGGCTTCTACTACAAGACCTTCCTGAAACCGCGCATTGCCTGGAAGCATGTCTTCGAACCCTTCATCCGGCAGGCGGCGGGCCTGGGCAAGGCGCCGGAGAGCGCGGATCCCGACACCTATGAGCATTTCCACGCCTTCGCCGATGTCCTGGTGATCGGCGGCGGGCTTTCGGGGCTGCAGGCCGCGCGCTCGGCGGCGGAGGCTGGGGCGGATGTCTTGATCGTCGAACAGACGGCGCATTGGGGTGGCCGAGCGCTCGTCGAGACGGATGTTGAGATCGGGGGCAGGCCCGCGGCCGAGCATGTTGCGGCCGAGGTCGCCGCGCTGCAGGCCATGCCGAATGTCCGGATGCGGGCGCGGTGTATGGGTGCGGGCCTCTACGATCATGGCTGGGCGACGCTTTATGAGCGGGTGAACGACCATCGGCCTGAGGCGGAGGGGCCGCGCCACAGGTTGTGGAAGGTCCGCGCGAAGCAGATCGTCGTGGCCTCCGGCGCGATCGAGCGTCCGCTCACCTTCGCTTGCAACGACCGGCCGGGCGTGATGCTGGCGGCGGCCGTGCGGGACTATATCCGCCTCTGGGGCGTGTGCCCGGGGCGCAAGGCTGTGGTGGTCGCCAACAACGATGACGCCTATAGGACCGCCATAGCACTCCACGAAGCGGGGGCACAGGTCAGGGCCGTGATCGACACGCGGCCCCGCGCAGACGGGGCGCTGCCAGCGCGGGTGCGGGCGCTGCAGATCCCGGTGCATGAGGGCCACGCCATCGCCGCGGTCGAGGGTGTGAAGGCCATCGAGTTCATCCAGCATGGCCGCGTCGCCAATAACGGCCTGATCGGCAAGACCGAGCGGCTCGGCTGCGATCTGGTGGCGATGTCCGGCGGCTGGTCGCCGGTCGTCCATCTCTACAGCCATTGCGGCGGCAAGCTGCGCTGGGACGACGAGCAGGTGATGTTCCGCCCCGCGCCCGAGCGTGGCGCCCCGACCGGGGCCGCGGGCGAAGTGACCACGCGCTGTGCCGGCACGGCGAACGGGCATCTCGCACCGTCAGCGGCGCTGGAGGACGCGGCGGTCGCGGGTCGCGCTGCGGCCGAGGCCGCGGGTTTTGCGGCGGCGCCAGTTGAGCTACCGACCGTGAGTGCGCCTGAGGAGACGCCGTTCCGGCCCCACTGGATGAGCCCGGGCCTTGGCAAGCAGCGCCACGGCACGAAGCATTTCGTCGATTTCCAGAACGACGTGACCGCGGCGGATGTGATGCTGGCGGCGCGCGAGGGCTATGAGAGCGTCGAGCACACCAAGCGCTACACGACCCTCGGCATGGCGACGGATCAGGGCAAGACGTCGAACATCAACGGCTTGGCGCTTTTGGCCGAGCAGTTGGGCGTTACCATCCCCGAGGTTGGCACCACGACCTTCCGCCCGCCCTATACCCCGATCTCCCTGGGCGCGATTGCGGGGCCGGCGAAAGGCGTGCTGTTCAAGCCCGTGCGCCAGACCATGATGCATGCCTGGCACCGCGAGAACGGCGCGGATTTTGAGCCGGTGGGCGACTGGGAGCGGCCCTATTGCTATCGCAAGCCTGGCGAGAGCCGGGAGGCCGCGGTGCGACGCGAGGTGCTGAATGCGCGCTCCAAGGTCGGGCTGCTCGATGCCTCGACGCTTGGTAAGATCCTGGTGAAGGGGCCGGATGCGGGCCGGTTCCTCGACCGGATCTACACCAACATGATGTCCACCTTGAAAGAGGGGCGCTGCCGCTACGGCCTCATGTGCAATGAAAACGGGTTCCTGTTCGACGATGGCGTGGTGGTCCGGCTCGGCGCCGACAGCTTCCTCTGCCACACGACGACGGGCGGTGCCGAGCGGGTGCATGGGCATCTCGAGGAATGGCTGCAGACCGAGTGGTGGGATCTGGACGTCCACACGCTCAACATCACGGAGCAATGGAGCCAGGTCGCCGTCGCCGGGCCCGAGGCGCGCAATCTCATTCAAGCGGCGGGCACGGATATCGACCTCTCGGGCGAGGCGCTGCCTTTCATGAGCTGGACCGAGGGTATGATCGCGGGGTGCCCGGCGCGGCTCTTCCGGATCTCGTTCTCGGGCGAGCTCAGCTACGAGATCGCGGTGCCGGCCTCGCATGGTCTGATGCTGTGGCATGCGCTGCTGGAGGCCGGTGCGGAGTTTGGCGCCATGCCTTACGGCACCGAGGCGCTCCATGTGATGCGGGCCGAGAAGGGTTTCATCATGATCGGGGACGAGACCGATGGCACGGTGACGCCGCAGGATCTGGGCCTGCATTGGGCCGTCTCGAAGAAAAAGGAAGACTTCATAGGCAAGCGGGCGCAGGTGCGGGTCGATCTCGTGCGGCCGGGGCGCAAGCAACTGGTCGGTCTTCTGACCGAGAACCCGGCCGAGCGGTTGCCGGATGGCGCCCATGCGGTCGAGCGGCCCGATGCGCCAAAGCCGAACCCGACCATCGGGCATGTGACCTCGACTTACCACTCACCGACGCTTGGCCGGTCCATCGCGATGGCGCTGATCGATGGCGGGGCCGAGCGGATGGGTGAGGTGCTGAGCTTCCCCGTGGCCGAGGGCAAGGTGATCCGGGCCGAGGTGGTGAGCCCGGTCTTCTACGACCCGGAAGGAGAGAAGCTCCATGCCTGAGGTTCTGAGCGCACCGGCCGGCACGGCCGGTCGGGTGATCGAGGGGACCGTCCATGTGGCCGTCGCCGATATGGTGGGCATGGTCACGCTGAAAGCGGATCTGAGTGCGCCGGCGGTCTCTGCGGCTTTGCAGGATGTGATGGGCGTCGGCGTGCCGATGCCGCTGACGGTTTGGGCGAACGGCGATCGGTCCGTCGTCTGGATGGCGCCAGACGAAGTGCTGCTCGTTATGGCTGCGGAGGCCGTGGACGATGCGGTGGCGCGGCTTGAGGCGGCCCTGGAGGGCGTGCATACGCTTCTTTGCGATGTCTCCTCGGCGCGCACGATGTTCAGGCTCGAAGGCAGTGGTGTTGGCGAGGTCTTGGCCAAAGGCGCGCCGATCGATTTCCGCGATGCGGCCTTTGCTGTGGGTACCGCGCGGCGGACGCATTTGGGGCCGGTTGCTGTGGGTATTTGGCGCGAGAGCGAGATGGTTTGGACGCTTGTTTGCTTCAGATCCTATGCGCCGTACACCGCTGACTGGTTGGCAGCGGCGACGGCACCGGGCACGACGGTCGGCCATTTTTGAGGGGCGGGCCGGAGGGCGCCCCGACTTCGGGCCCTGGCGGGCCCTCAGCGGCCCACCCACCAGCCGCGCCC
>JBCDFC010000030.1:0-27754 GCA_039178805.1 Pseudomonadota bacterium
CGCACGCCTCCCCCCCGCCGCCGCCCGCGGCGCGCCAGGGCCCCTCCCCGGGACCCCGGCCGCAGTGCAGAGCCGCAACTCCGCGCGCGGCACTCGCTGCGCCTAACTCCCGTCCTCCGATCCCTCGGGCGGCTACGAAGTGATGGCTTTCTCGGACGTGCTGTCCGCGGCCGAAGATGCAGGGCTGCTCGAGACCGGCGCCAACCTTGTGCTCACCGTCGAGACCGAGGGCGAGGCTGCCGGCGGGCGCATCATGCTGCGCGGCGTCCAACCCATTGCCGAAGTGACGGCAGACAGCGCCACCGGCCTGCGCGTATACCTCGAAGACAGCGAGGCGCTGCCCTCGGTCGAGCGTCGGTTGGAGCTTGGCCGATCCGCTGCTGCCGAAGGCCGCACTCAAGGCCGCGGCCGCGGCCCGGTCTCCCTCGTCATCGCGCTGGAGGAGCTGGGCAGCGAAGTCGAACTCGCGCTACCGGGCCAGTATCCGGTCGGACCTGAGATCCGCGGCATGCTGAAAGACATCGCCGGTGTGGCTGCCGTCGAAGCGATGTGACAAGGATTGCCGCAAGATCGGCAGCGAAGACGAAGGGGACGGGACATGAAATTCACAATGCGCGCCGCGGCGGTCATGCTTGCCATGGGGCTCATCCATCCCGCGGCAGCCGACGAGGTGGAGGAGACGCTGCAGGCAGCCATCGAAGCCTACCGCGCCGGCGATATCGCACTTGCCAAGGACGAGGTGGATTTCGCCTCCTCGCTCCTTGCGAAGCTCAAGGCCGCCGGGCTCGCCGCTTTCCTGCCCGAGCCGTTCGACGGCTGGACCGTTTCGGAGGAGTTCGCAGGCGCCGAGTTGGCGGCCCTCTTCGGTGGCGGATTGGCCGCCACCCGAACCTACCGGGGAGATGCTGGCAGCGTCGAAATCTCCGTCATGGCCGACAATCCGATGGTGGCCTCCTTCGGGGCGATGCTGGCAAATGCCAGTGTTGCCGGCAGCATGGGGGCGCTCAAGCGGATCGCCGGACAGCGGGTCATCGTAACCCCCGAAGGCGAGATGAGCGCCCTGGTCGCCTCCCGCTTCCTCGTCCAAATGTCGGGCACTGCACCGGCCGAAGAGCTGGAGGCCTATTTCAGCGCGATCGACTTCGACGGGTTGAAAGGGCTCTGAGGCAGGCCTCGGGTTAACGCATCTGCAGGGAGCTTGGGTCAAAATTGGTCTGTATCCGGAACTGAAGGTTCCGATCGACGCAGCCAACATCGTTAGGACCCATGCGCGCGCCATCAGACGTCGAACAGCTCTATCTGGAGTTCATCAACCGTGCGCGGGCCGACCCGCTCGGTGAGCTCGATCTGCTGATCGCAAATGTCGATCCGCCGGCAGGTGTACAGCCGAACATCACCTCGGCGCTCAGCTTCTTCAACGTCGATATCGATCTGCTTTACAGTCAGCTGACGGGTGTCGCTTCGGCCGCCCCGCTTGCCTGGAACCTCTCGCTCGGCCGCTCGGCAGAGGTTCACAGCGAGGCGATGATCAGCTTCGACATCCAATCGCACAACGTGCCGGGCGAACCGTCGCTCGGTCAGCGAATCACGAATGCCGGCTACACTGGGTGGAGCCAAGTGGCGGAGAACGTCTTCGCCTATGCGCAGGACCCGGTGCACGGACATGCCGGCTTCTACATCGATTGGGGCCCGGGCGTCGGCGGTATCCAAAGCCCACCGGGGCATCGGAACACAATCCTCAATCCGCTCTATCGCGAGGTGGGGATCGCCGATCTAGAGGTGCCGGCCGGCAAAGAGATCGGCCCCTTCAGCCACACGCAGCATTTCGGCCGCCGCTTCGGCACCGATGCGTTTCTGACGGGCGTGGTGCTCGACGACGCGGACGAAGATCGGTTCTACGACATCGGAGAGGGGCTGGGTGGCGTGACGATCACGGCGACGGGCTCCGCCGGTACGTTCTCGACCACGAGTTGGGAGAGCGGGGGCTATACGCTGGAACTGCCGCCGGGCAGCTATGAGATCGTTTTCGAGGGGGGTGCGCTCCCCGGCACTTTCGCTGCGAGCGTCACGATGACCGCTCTCAACCAAAAGCTCGATGCCTTCACCGCGGATATCATGCCTGCTGGCGTGCGGATCGAAGGTGGGCCGGAGGATGAGACCATCACCGGCACCGTGGGTGACGACACGCTGATCGATCGTGGTGGAAACAACCGGTTGGAGGGGCTTGAAGGCAACGACCGGCTCATCACGGGGGAGGGAGACGACGTGGTGCTCGGAGGGCCGGGCGACGACGTCATCAAGACGGCTGGCGGCGTCGACGATATCGAGGCGGGCACCGGCAACGACATCGTCCTTTCCGGCACCGGCGACGACAGCATCCAGGGCGGCGACGGGGACGACACGCTGAAGGCCAGCGACGGCATGGACTTCGTCTTCGGCGGCGCGGGGGACGACGAAATCTTCGGCTGGCGTGGTCAGGACACCGTATCCGGCGGAGCGGGCGACGACGTCGTACGCGGCAATTTCGACGAGGACAGGCTCGAAGGCGGCCCTGGAGACGACCGGGTTCAGGGCGGTCCGGGGCGGGATACCTTCGTCTTCAATGAGGGTTTCGACGAAGACCGCATCCTCGATTTCAACACCTCTCTCGAGTTCCTGGATTTTCGGGGCCATGGGCTGGTCGACGGCATCGAAGATCTCGAGATCAGCCAAGTTGCCACGTCAGTCGTGATCCTCACACCCGATGGTGGCCGCATCGTTCTGGCGGACAACAATATCGTGACGATTAGCGAGGGCGACTTTCTGTTCTGAAGCGGTCGTCTTCTTTGGGTGAGTAGACCGAGGCTTGGAGGTCGGCAGATGAATGGCTCTGATGCTTCTGCAGATACGATGATTGATACTGCGTTTGTCGATGAACTACGGGAGGCGGGCGGTGCCGAACTCCTGGGCCTTCTGATCGACAGTGCCGAGACGGAGGCGGTCCAACATCTTTCTGCGTTTCGAGCCGCGCATCGTGGCAGCGATTTGCACGGCAGCGAGCAAGCGCTTCATGCGCTGAAGGGGGCCGGGTCCGCGGTCGGGCTCATCCAGTTCGCAGCGCGTGCCGAACTCGGCCTCAACGCGCTCCGGGCAGAGCAGCCTCTCGGAGAGAAGGAAATCGAGGAGCTAGAGAGCCTTTGGATGGAGAGCACCGCTGCGTTCCGGGACCTTCACGATCAAGGTTGACTTTCTCGTCTGCTCGACAGCACGCGGGCGCCCAAAGCGGGACGTAGCGGCTAGACAACGAGCTGTAGCCGCTTGCCGCTGAGGTCTTGGCCGCTGGCGTGCCTCGGAAACTCAAACAGAATTGCGGAGACATCGTCGTCGATCGATGCTTCGTGCTGATGTCCTTCCAGCGCATTCAGCATGCGCGGCAACATCTCTTCGATCGGGTCTGAGCCGATGTTCTTCAGGATCGACGCCATGCCTTCCTGGCCTAGCATGCTCCGGTCCTTGAGGTTCGCCTCGGGGATGCCGTCGGAGTAGAGCATGAGCCTCTCACCGGGCTGCAAGATCAAGTCGCCACCACAGAACTCCGCATCGTCGAGCAGGCCGACAGGCGGTCCAGCACCCAGTTCCGAGTATCGAACCGTACCGTCGGTGCCGATGATCGCAGCAGGGGAGTGGCCTGCCTGACAGAGCCTGGTTCTGCCAGTTCCAAGCTCAACAACGGCATAGGCCATTGTGAAGTAGATGTCGTGATCGTCGGTTGTCCGGCAACGCTGATCGAGTTCGCGGACAACGGCTTCGGGCGGGCGGGGCCGCAACCGCCCTTTGCCATCCTCCTCCACCGCGATGTTCGTGCGGGCATCTCTCGGCGCGAAGTACTGCGCCAGCCGGATTGCCAAGAGCGATGACGCGATCCCATGTCCGGCCACGTCGATGGAGAACAGGCCGATCGCATTGTCACCGATCGGAAAATGGCCGACATGATCCCCGCCAACATGGCCCGCGAACCGGCAGAGCGTCGCGACGGTACACCCGTTCACCGTAGAGACCGGCGCTGGCAGTTGCTCCCGCTGCAGAACCGAGGCTGCGGACAAGTCGTTCTCGATCGCCTCGTAGAGGGCGCGCACCTTGTTCAGCGCAGTTTCGGTCTCGCGCTGTTGGGCGGCGAGACCGCGTTGCATGGCAATCACGCGCGCACCCGCCTTCAACCTGGCTTTCAGCTCCTCAGGGTTCACAGGCTTCAAAAGGAAGTCGTCAGCGCCCGCATTCAGCCCTTCGCTTACGGCCGCGCGCTCGGTTCTCGCCGTTAGGAGAACGACGTAAGTATATGTATCACCTGGCGCTTCGCGGATCTTACGGCAGAGCGATGGCCCGTCCAACCCTGGCATCATCCAATCGGAGAGCACGAGAGCCGCTGGGTCCTCCGCCAAGGCCGCCAAGGCACTTTCGCCGTCCTGCGCCTCACGCACTTCGTATCCCCAACGGCGCAGATGCGCAGCGAGCAGCAACCGCTGCGTCGGGCTATCATCGACGACCAGTACTTGCCGGCATTCAGCCGTTATCGCTTCGTCAATTTCCATGAAGCACCCAAAGCGTCATTCGTGATTGTTTTGGACGCGTCAATGCTAACAACAGCTTAATCGCGGTGTTTGGAATTCTTTAAATGGCGATAGGCTATTGATTGGCGTGTGGCATCTAAGGGAGTCGGGGATGGATTTACACGCGGTAACACAGGGCGGCATGCTCGTCGTCCGGGCGCCTGGATCGCGGCTCGAAGCTGCGATCGTGCCAATGTTCAAACGCAAGATGATCGAGCTGCTCGATAACAATTCGAGTGATGTGGTCGTCGACATGTCCGATGTGGAGTTCATCGACAGCTCCGGTCTCGGCGCCCTCGTCGGCGTTCTGCGACACGACGCCGGCAGGCGGCGGTTCGAGCTGACGAACGTTGCTCCGGCGGTGCTCCGGGTGTTTCAGCTCACCCGCCTCGATCGTGTTTTCTCGATTCGGCAGGGCGCTCCGGCGCATCATGACCCCTGAGCCCGCCGAGAAACATTTCGCCGGCTGCGGACGCGCTGCGGTGCAGGTCGATCTCAAGGCGGACCTCCGAGAGATCGGACCTGTCGTCGACGAGGTTGTGCGCGCAGCCAACACCATCGCCGGGCCGGCGGATGCGGCCGTAGCGGACGAATTGCGCCTCGCCTTGACGGAGGCGTTGAACAATGTCGTGGAACACGCCGCGCATCCCTCGGAACTGCCGATTGTCGTGACGGTCGGAGGACACAGCAGCACGGCCTGGATCTGCATACAGGATCGTGGCGTGCCGCTCCCCGAATGGGTTCTCACGCGGACTGAGACGCCTGTGGTGCCGGACGTGCAGTCGACGTCCGATCTCGATCTCCTGCCGGATGGCGGCTGGGGCTGGATGCTGATCAAGGCCTCCGTCGACCGTGTCAGTCATCGTCGCGTGGATGGTTGCAACCTCCTACTGCTCGAAAGGCAGCTCACTCGCAACCCAGCCAAGCAGACTGCCTGAGGCTGCATGGCTGTGCGGGCGGAAACGGTGCTCGTGTCCGATCCGGTCGCAGCTTTCGACGAAGATGCTGCTCTCGGTTGGGGTGAGTTTGCGGTCAACCTGATCCAACAGCTCCTCCGCACGGGCCCGCCGCCGTCTGAGTGGCTGGTCGTGCTCCTCGTCGGCGCGATCGCGATCTTGGGATTGAGCGTTGGTGCCCGCCGGCTGAGGCGCTGGAATGCAAAGCTTCCGGCAAAGCTGCTCGACGCCCTCCCTGTGGGCGTCTTGTTTATCGATCGCGAAGGAAACCTCGCCCAGGCCAGCAGGTCCGTCGCTGAACAGTTTGCGCAAAACGTCGACGATCTGCTGGGCCGCCCGGCGCCCGAAGCACTCGAAAGCCTGTTCGCAGGTGGACGTTTGCGCCACGAGGAGGGCGGCTCGCTCACAGGAAGAGCTGGCGTCCAACTTGTGCCGGAGCGTCTGGACGGGGCGAGTTTCGAGATCCCGAATGGCCGCACGTTGGCGCTCAGCGTTCACGTGTTTGAGACGGGAACGCTCCTCTCAGCACTCGACGTGACGGCGAATAGGCGCCAGGCGCAACGCTTCTTGGACGTCCGCCGTCGGCTGCTCGAGCGGAGCTCCGAAGCGCGACAACTCGCCATCGTGGCCGAACACACGCAGGACATGATCCTGCTTCTCGGTGAGGACGGCGAAATCCTGTGGTGGAACGCAGCCTTCGAGCAGGAGAGCGGGTTCGATGCCAACGTCCTGCAGGGCGGTCATCTCTCCCTTCAGTTCGGTGCCACGACGGATGTTGTAGCGTCCGAGGCGTTGATGGAGGCCGCTCGCCTCGGCCGGGCCCATCTCGCAGAGCTGGAACTCGAGCGTGCCGATCACAGCCCCTACTGGTCCGAAGTCACCTTGAGTCCGGTGCCTGAGGATCACACGGCCCAGGGCAAACGCCCACGCCTCGTCTGCATCCAGCGCGACGTGTCGGAGCGCCGACAACATCTCGCCCGTTTGGCCGAGAGCGAAACCTCCGCCCGCGCCCATGCGGAGAGAGCCGAGGCCGCAAGCCAGGCAAAGTCGCGTTTTCTCAACGTCTTAAGCCATGAGCTTCGGACGCCGCTCAACGGCTTGATGGGTACGACCGAGCTTCTGCTTGAGGGTCATCTTGCGCCCCTGCAGCGCCGGCTCGTCGAGACGCTTCTCGAGAGTGGTGAAGCGATGCTCGCGGCCGTCAGCGATTTGGTCGACTATGTCGCGCTTGAACAGGGCAACGCATTGCGCGCGGATGTGGCCAGCGACCCCTGTGCCGTGCTCGAGGAACTCGTCGCCCTGATGCGCCCAGCTGCCGACCGGCGCATCGTCGTGCTTGAGCTCGATCTGCCGATCGACAGGGCGCGAGGTGTTGCTCTTGACCGCGCGAAGCTTCGCAAGATCGTCCTCGGCCTCATGACCGACGCGTTAAAGCGCACTGATGGGGGTGCGGTCACCCTCCGCTTGCGCGTGACGCGGCAGCCGGGCCAGGAACCCGGCGAGGTGGAGGTCTCGGTCGAAGACGATGGGATGCCGCTTGCCGCCCCGATCCTCGACGCCCTCTCGAAAGCGAGTGCCACGCAAGTCCCGGACATCACGGCCGAGGCGGATGTGCTCGGGCTCAGCCTTGCCGTCAATCGCATGCTGGCGCAGGGCTCGGGCGGCTCTCTCATGCTCCGAAGACGCCAGGAGGGGGGGATGCGGGCCATCCTCCGACTGCCCGCGACGCGTAGCGAAAGCCTGTCGCGTCCGAAGACAGAGGCGGCGCTGGAAGAGGTCGCGCCGCCGCGCCAACTGCCTGTCCCGACCTCGCCGGCGCAACCGGCGCCACCAACATCGCTTCCGGAGCCACACGAGGAAGTTGAAGCCCCGGCGGCGAAAGACGCGGCACCTAGGTCGGAGAAGCAGGACAGTGGTGACAACCCATCCTCGGTTGTCCTCGTCGTCGATGACAATGCGACGAACCGGCTTGTGGCGTCCCATCTCCTACGCCGACAGGGATGCCGCGTGCTGGAGGCCGACTCAGGGGCTGCGGCACTCGACGTCTTCATCGCCGAGGCGCCGGATCTGGTTCTCATGGACCTCTCGATGCCCGGGATGAACGGGTTCGAGGCGACCCGCCGGCTCCGCGCGATCGAAGCTGAGCGCAGCCTGGAGCGCAGCCCCATCGTCGCCCTCACCGCCAATGCCCTACCCGAGCACCGGGAGGCTTGCCGCGAGGCTGGCATGGATGGCTTCCTGACGAAGCCAATCCGTGTCGACGAGATCGTCGCGATCCTGAACGGCAAGTTGTCGGAGCTGCCGGGTGCTGCGGCCTAACCTGCTCCGGCGCGCGTTCGTTCAGGCGAGCGCGTCGAACTTCCCGGCGAGCGTCGTGTCCTTCTCGGTCAAACCGCCTGCATCATGGGTCGTGAGCCGAACCTCGACGCGGTTGTAGACATTGAACCACTCCGGGTGATGATCCGCCGCCTCCGCCTCAAAGCCGGCGCGCACCATCCAGGCCATCGCATCCCGGAAGTTCCCGAAGCGAAAGGTTTTCTCGATCGCCTTTCCATCCGCGCTCAGCGCCCAACCCGCTTGTTCCAGCTCGGCGGTCAGTCCCGTCATCGTTTCACTCCGTCTGCCTCATCGCTCGACGCAACATGGGTCGGTTTTGGCGCGACGCCATCGTCCTCGACCAGCAGCGTCACCCGCGCGGCGCAGAACCATGTTCGTCCGGTGCTCAAGGGCGTGCCGTCAATCGCCACATCCATCGAGGCGGTCGTGAGCGTCGGCTCGTCGGGCGACATGGCGAGATGGCGCGCAATGTCCGCCGTCGGCATCGCGGCCGTGATCCGTGTCCAGGCCCGCCGATAATCCCTGTGTCCAAGCGCGCCGAACGCCGCCGTGATGCCGTTCGACATCTCCAACTGCTGCTCGATCCCCGGCAGGCGGTCCAATGGGAACACGTGGCGAGCGTAGGAAAGCGGAATGTCGTCCGCGCGGCTCGTCGTCTCATACATCAAAACCGGCGCGCCCTGATCGATCTTCAAGGTCTCGGCCTCGCTCAGACCGGCCTGTTGTCGTTCGAAACGAAGCACGACGTAGTGCGGGCTGCGACCGGCCATCCGGATGTTTTCGCCAAATCGCGTGCGCTTGCTGAGCGTGTAGTCCAGGGGTGCGGACGCGGCGCCGGCAGCGATCACGGTCGCAGGCGCCCCCCGGCGCAAATGGATCAAGCCGGCCTCGGCCAAACCGGCGAGTGCGCGCCGCACCGTGTGCCGATTGACACCGAAGCGCGCCGCCAAGCTCTGCTCCGTCGGGAGGCGCCCACCGGCCGGATAGCGCGCCTCGTCGATCTCTCGGCTCAGCGTCTCGCGGATCTCGAGCCACAGGGCGGTCTTCTTCGAGGGCGCAACCATCCGCTCGGCTTCGGGTCCTGTCATGAAAGCTTCGCCATCCTTCGCATGCTCTCCCCTTGCATCTGTCACCCAGGCAGCGCTAAGAGCAAGTTGTATAGTTGTCGATCCCAAGAGAGGCCTGGAGCAAATGCCTAAGCGCGCGCAGCATGCGTCATCCGGCGAGGAGAGTGATCGGGCCGCGTGGCTCGGCCTGCTGTCGCGCGCCGATCCGCCCTTGCTGGAAGAGCGCCTCAAGGCTGCGAAAGAAGCGCTCGGCGGTCTGCCAAACTGGCGCTGGCTGCGTCCGCCTGAGACAGGTTCTGTGATGCTGCGGGGACGCATTGGGGGAACCGGCGCGCCGTTCAACCTTGGGGAGATGACCGTCACGCGGTGTACGCTCTCGCTGGAGGCCGGCGCCGTCGGGCATGCCATGGTGCCCGGTCGCGACAGGTCGCATGCAGAGCGTGTCGCGCTTCTCGACGCGCTGATGCAGGACGATGCGGCGCGGAAGACGCTTCGACAGACGCTGATCGATCCGCTTCGGCTGGCTGAGCGCGAAACGGCGACCAAGCGTGCCGGCCGGGCGGCTGCGACCAAGGTCGACTTTTTCACCATGGTGCGGGGGGAGAACACATGACCGCCGATGGCGCAATCTTCGAAGGTGGGTTCGAAAGCCCAGCCCTGCAGGCAGCCGCTGCCTTCCGCGCGGGGCTTGAGGCGCTTGCAAGGCCTGGAGCAGTCGAAGAAATCGCGGGCTGCACGCCGCCGGACGGGCTGTCGGTCGCTGCTGTGGCCTTGCTCCTCAGCCTCGCGGACGCCGACACGCCGCTGTGGTTGCCGGAGGCGTCTGACGAAGCGCTCGAGGCTTGGCTTCTCTTCCACTGCGGCGCGCCGCGCACATGGTCACGTGGTACAGCAAGCTTCGCTGTCGGATCCTGGCAGGCGCTGATGCCGCTCACCGACTGGGCCGCTGGAACACCCGACTATCCAGACCGATCCGCGACGCTGATCGTTGAGCTCGACGCCATGGAGGGTGGCCCGCCGCTCGCACTGTCGGGCCCTGGCATCCCGAAGGAGAAGCGGATCGCGCCGGCGCTCCCCCTCGATGCCGCAGAGGCGCTGGCCGCAAATGCGGCTCGTTTCCCGCTCGGCGTCGATCTTTACCTAACTGTGGGCGAGCGCGCGATGGGCCTCCCGCGCACCACGCGCGTGCACCGGGTTTGAGGAGGGTCGCATGTATGTCGCGGTAAAGGGGGGCGAACGGGCGATCGAGAACGCCCATGCCTGGTTGGCGGAGGAACGGCGGGGGGACCCGAGCCTGCCTGCCGTGACGCCCGAGCAGATCGCAGAACAGCAGAGCCTCGCCGTCGCGCGGGTCATGGCCGAGGGCTCGCTCTACGATCCAGGGCTTGCGGCGCTCGCCATCAAGCAGGCCCGCGGCGATCTGATCGAGGCTGTGTTTCTCGTGCGTGCCTACCGCACCACGCTGCCCCGCTTCGGCGCCGCCCGTCCGGTCGAGACGGCGCGCATGGCCTGCATCCGCCGCATCTCGGCAACCTACAAGGACATCCCCGGCGGTCAGGTGCTAGGCCCGACCTTCGACTATACCCATCGCCTGATCGACTTCGCATTGGCCGCCGAGGATCTGCCGCCAAGGGCGCCCGAGGCGGAGCCCGACACCGCGACCAAGCCCCATGTGGCGAGCTTCCTCAATGCCGAGGACCTGATGGAGCCCATGCCTGAGAGCGAAGCGGAGCCACCCGACCTCACGCGCGAACCGCTTGCCTTCCCGGCCGAACGCGCCCTCCGCCTTCAGGCGCTCACGCGGGCCGACGAAGGCTGGCTTCTCGGCCTCGCTTACTCCACGCAGCGCGGCTTCGGCCGGACCCATGCCTTTGTCGGAGAGCTCCGCGTCGGGTTCGTCGACATCGAGGTGGAGATCCCGGAGCTCGGTCTTTGGATCTCGATCGCCGAGATTCAGCTGACCGAATGCGACACCGTCAATCAGTTCACCGGATCGAAGACCGAGCCACCGCAGTTCACCCGCGGCTACGGCCTCGTCTTCGGCCATTCAGAGCGCAAGGCGCTCGCCATGGGCCTCGTCGACCGGGCACTCCGCTGGCAGGAACTGGGCGAGGACTTCACCGGCGCCCCGGCGCAGGACGAAGAATTCGCCATCGCGCATAGCGACAACGTCCAGGCCATGGGGTTCCTCGAGCACATCAAGCTACCCCACTATGTCGACTTCCAATCGGAGCTGCAGCTTATCCGACGCCTCCGCGCCGAAGCCGAGGCGACCGCAGCCGGCCGGGAGGCAGCGGAGTGATGCTAAACGCCACCGTCACCGCCCTCACCGGAGATTGTCGAGCTGTCGCCGCTACCCGACGCTCGCGCGCCAAGGCGCTTCTCCTCATCCGACCGTCCATCGCGCTGAAGGCGGATAAAGAGGAAGAGCACCGCACCGGCAATCGCGGCGCCAAGCCCCATGAAAACCCAGAAAAAAACCTCCAACCCAGATCCCCCAAACCTGCTCTAACAGTCGCAAACCATACCATGGCCATCTCCAGGAGCACGACATGAAGCTCGTTTTCGACGTTGGACAGGTGTTGGTGCGGTGGGACCCGATGCCGGTCCTGGAGGAGATCCTGGGCGGTCCGGCAGCGCTCGCGGCGTTCCACGAGGTCGTGGATTTCCCGGCCCTTCATGGTGAGCAGGACCGCGGGCGAAGTGTCGCCGCAGCCGTCGCCTGGGCCCGGGTCAGCGCGCCGGAATATGCCGATGCGCTCAAGGCCTTCTACGGCCGCTGGCTCGACACCATCCCGTTCGCGATCGAGGAAAGCGTCGCGCTCCTCGAAAGCCGGGTGGCAGCCGGCGAGCCCGTCTACGGCATCACCAATTTTCCGGGCGAGCTGTGGCGACCGACCGTCGAGGCCTATCCCTTTCTCGGCAAATTCGCCGATGTCGTCGTCTCGGGCGACGAGGGCGTGGTGAAGCCCGACCCCTCGATCTTCGGCCTTTTCCTCGAGCGTAACGGCCTCGAACCGGGCGACTGCCTCTTCTTCGACGACAGCGAGCGCAACGTCGAAGCCGCGCGCGCAGCCGGCATCGACGCCGTCCTCTTCATCGGGCCTGAGGTTCTGCAACCGGCGCTGCTGGAAAGGGGGCTCGCATGACCGCAGAGGGCGCCTACAACTTCGCCTATCTCGATGAGCGGACGAAGAAGATGATCCGCCGGGCGATCCTCAAGGGCATCGCGATCCCCGGCTACCAGGTGCCCTTCGCCAGCCGCGAGATGCCGATGCCCTATGGCTGGGGCACGGGCGGCGTGCAGGTCACCGCCGCCTGTCTCAGGCCCGACGATACGCTCAAGGTCATCGATCAGGGGGCCGACGACACAACGAACGCCGTCTCGATCCGCAAGTTTTTTGAGAAGACGGCCGGTGTCGCCACGACCACCGACACCGAGGAGGCGACGATCATCCAGACGCGCCATCGCATCCCGGAAGCCCCGCTCCGCGAGGGGCAGATCCTCGTCTACCAGGTGCCGATCCCCGAGCCGCTGCGCTTTCTCGAGCCGCGCGAGACCGAGACCCGGCGGATGCATGCGCTCGAGGAGTACGGGCTCATGCATGTGAAGCTCTACGAAGACATCAGCCGCCACGGTCATATCGCGACGACCTATGCCTATCCGGCGATGGTCGAGGACCGCTATGTGATGGACCCAAGCCCGATCCCGAAATTCGACAACCCCAAGCTCTCGGATAGCCCCGCGATCCAGCTCTTCGGCGCGGGGCGGGAGCAGCGGATCTACGCCATCCCGCCCCACACGCGCGTCGTAAGCCTCGATTTCGAGGATCACCCGTTCGAGCGGGGCAGCGCCGGCCAGCCCTGCGCGCTTTGCGGCGCTGAGGATGCCTATCTCGACGAGGTGATCACCGATGACGAGGGCGGCCGGCTCTTCGTCTGCTCCGACACCGATTTCTGCGAACGCCGCCTCGCCGAAGGCTGCAAGGGCACAGGTGCCCCAGCAGGCTATGGAGAGGACGCGGCATGAGCCTCTGGATCATGGTCGCCGGGCCCTATGGGGCTGGAGGGGCGGATGCTGCTCAACGCGCGGCCAACCTCGCGGATCTGAACCGCGCCGCGCTCCAGGTCCTTGCGGCGGGCCATGTGCCCATCATCGGCGTCAACATGGCGCTGCCCGTGATCGAGGCGGCGGAGGCGGGAGGCGATGCCGACGCCTACGAGACGATCATGATGCCTCTTTCTCTGGCGCTCACCGCGCGCTGCGATGCGGTGCTGCGAATCGGCGGCGCCTCGCGCGGCGCGGACGCGGAGGTCAGCCGTTTCCAGGCGGCCGAAAAACCCGTCTACAGGTCGGTCGAAGAGATCCCCGCCGCAGAGGTGAGCCCGTGACCCTTGCCGCACAAGCCGCAGCAGTTGAGCCGTTGCTGGAAGTCAGCGGCCTTACCAAGCGTTACGGCGCCCGTATCGGCTGTTCGGATGTGCGTTTCGAGCTCTGGCCCGGTGAGGTGCTGGGGATCGTGGGCGAGTCGGGTTCCGGCAAGACCACGCTCCTTCGCTGTCTCGCGGGCGAGATCGTGCCCGAGGCAGGCCAGGTGATCTATACCTCCGATGGCGGCACCGCCGATGTGCTGCGGATGAGCGAGCCTGCGCGGCGGCGGTTGATGCGGAGCGAATGGGCGCTCGTTCATCAGAACCCCCGCGACGGGCTCCGCCTCGGCGTCTCGGCCGGCGCGAATGTAGGCGAGCGGCTGATGGCCGCCGGCTGGCGCCATTATGGCCGCATCCGCGAGACCGCCGCCGACTGGCTGACGCGCGTCGAGATCGATGCCGCCCGGATCGATGAGCGCCCCACCGCCTTCTCCGGCGGCATGCAGCAACGGCTGCAGATCGCGCGCAACCTCGTGACGGGCCCGCGCCTCGTGCTGATGGATGAGCCGACCGGCGGCCTCGATGTCAGCGTGCAGGCCAGGCTTCTAGACCTCATCCGCGGGTTCGTCCGCGATCTCGGCCTCTCTGCGCTCGTCGTCACGCACGACCTCGCCGTCGTCCGCCTCCTCGCCGACCGGTTGGTTGTGATGAAGGATGGACGGATCGTTGAGCAGGGCCTCACGGACCAGGTCCTCGACGACCCACAGCACGCCTACACCCAGCTCCTCGTGAGCTCCGTTCTGAGGGTATGACCATGGCGCCCGAGCCGATGATCCTGGTCGAGGACGCCGCGAAAAGCTTCACGCTGCATCAGCAGGGGGGCGTGACGCTGCCGGTTATGGCGGGTGCAGCGCTCGCAGTCATGCCCGGCGAATGCGTCGCCCTGACCGGTCCCTCGGGCGCCGGCAAATCGACACTGATGCGCATGATCTACGGCAACTATTTGGCGGCTGGCGGTTCAGTCCGGGTCGCGGGGCTCGAGATCCGGGGCGCCCGGCCGCGCGACATCCTCGCCCTTCGGGCCCAGACGCTCGGCTATGTCAGCCAGTTCCTGCGCGTCGTCCCGCGCGTTCCCTGCATCGATGTCGTGGCGGAACCGTTGATAGCGCTCGGCACCCCGGCCGAGGTCGCGCGGGAGAGGGCCACAACGCTCCTCCACCGCCTCAACATCCCCGACGCGCTCTGGTCACTCTCACCGCTGACCTTCTCGGGTGGGGAGCAGCAGCGCGTGAACATCGCGCGCGGCTTCGTCCACGACTATCCCGCATTGCTCCTCGATGAGCCGACGGCCTCTCTCGACGCTGCAAACCGGCACGTGGTGCTCACGCTGATCGAAGAGGCGAAGGCGTCGGGGGCAGCCATCGTCGGCATCTTCCACGACGCGGAGGCTCGCGCCCGCGTCTGCGACCGCGAAGCGGATGTCGCGGCCTTCGCCCCTCAGCCGGTGAGCGGGTAATGGCGCAGCAACCGAAACCGAGCCCCGCCCCCCGGATCGCCGAAGAGCGCGAGGGCATCGAGCCGAAAGTGCTGCGCAAGATGCGGCGCGAAGCATATGGTGAGCGTGCCCGCGACGCGCTCAGCCTCGGTTCCCGCAAGCCGTCCCGTCAGCGTGATATGGAAGCGGAAGGCATCGAAGACATAAGGGTAGCCCCAGCGCTCAAGACGCGCTCGTGCCGCTCTATCCAGCGTATCCGCCTTGCGCCTGGCCCGGTCCGCATCGGTCAGGGGGGCGCGGTAGTGGTCGAGCGCGCGGACGACCTCACCCGCCAGCGCATCGATCCGAGGGCAGGGGCCAGAGGGCCGCAGGGCGAGAAAGCCGAGGGCCGCATCGACCGAGAGCCCCGGCGCATCGGCGGGTGGGAGCCTGCCGGCCAGCTCCTTAACAGCCTCATCCAACCCCTCCGCCGTGGCGCCATCGGCAAGCCTGAAGGGTGGCTTCAAGGTCGCGTGCAGGCCGTACCGGCGCGGGGCTGCGACCAACGGGTCGCCCTCCCGATCCGGATCGCTCAGCCCCGTTGCGGGATCGTAGCCGAGCCAGGACGCTCCTTCCCGGGCCAGCCCGCTGCCGGGCGCTGGCGCCCAATAGACCGCGTATCGCGCATATCCCTCGATCTCAGCTGCTCCCCCCATGCAAACCCCGTTTCCGCCGCTCGCCCTATGATGCGACGGATCATGCCCCAGTTATCGGCGCAAGGGCGTCGACCAAAGCCTGCTGTCATGTGCCCCATGTGTCATTCCCCGAACCGGAGCCTCCCATGACCGAGACTGCCCTAGACCCAGTCGCGGCCCCCCTCGTCGCCGCCCATCGCCCGGCCGAGACGGTGACGCTCGCCAACGCTCAGCTTGTCCTTGCCGACGAGGTGGTCATGGGGGCGATCCATGTCGCCGACGGCCGGATCGTCGCCATCGATCAGGGCAGGAACGTCCCGAGCGGTGCCGAGGATTGTGGCGGCCAATACGTGATCCCGGGCCTTGTGGAGCTTCATACCGATAATCTCGAGCGCCATCTGATGCCGCGGCCGGGTGTTCTCTGGCCAGGCCCTGCGGCGGTGCTGAGCCATGACGGCGAGCTTGCGAGCGCCGGTATCACGACGGTCTTCGACGCGGTGCGCGTCGGCTCGATGCGCAACACGGGCGGTGTCGCGAAGAAGGACTATTCGAAGTATGCCCGCGGTATCGTCGATCATATCAAGGCACTTCGAGAGGCACAGCTCACCCGGGCGGACCACTTGATCCATCTGCGCGCCGAAGTCTGCTCCGAGACGGTGCTCGAGGAACTCGACGAATTCGATGACGACGATGGCGTCGCGATCGTGTCGATCATGGATCACACGCCGGGTCAGCGGCAGTTCGCGGATATGGCCAAGTTCCGCCAGTATCATCAGGGCAAGTACCGGCTCAGCGATGCCGAGATGGACGCCCATATCGACTTCACGCGCGGCCTCTACGACCGCTGGGGGGTGGCGCATGAGGAGGGCGTCGTCGAACGTGCTCGTGCCCTTGGCGCGCGCTTGGCGAGCCATGACGACACCACCGAGGCGCATGTGGCGCGCTCGGCCAAGTTGGGCGTCGATTTCGCTGAATTCCCGACGACCGAGACCGCCGCGCGGGCCTGCCGCGATGCCGCGATCCCGGTGATGATGGGCGCGCCGAACATCCTGCGCGGGGGATCACACTCCGGCAACGTGGCGGCGATGCAGCTTGCCGAAGCAGGGCTATTGGACGTGTTGTCCTCGGACTATGCGCCCTCGGCTCTTATTATGGGCATGTTGCGCCTTGGCGCTGCGCTTGGCGATCTTCCGACAGCGGTCGCCGCCGTTACCCAGGCACCGGCCGAGGCCGCTGGGCTTACCGATCGTGGCCGGTTAGCACCTGGCCTGCGCGCCGACCTCGTTCGCTTTGCCGAGCATGAGGGGATCGGCGTCATCACCGGCGTCTGGTCCGCGGGTCGAAAGATCGGTTGACGACGCGAGCTCGTTGCCGCGTCAGCGGTGGCGGGCCAGCCAGTCGAGCGTCCGGGGGCACCGTTCGCCGCCGAACTTGCTATCCAGCAAGGCCGCGAAGGGCGCACCGCGCGGCGTCTCAGCCACGCCTTCGAAAAGGCTCATGCAGGACCGCAGCTTCATCGCATCGATCCCGCCGAGGATATCTCGAGCGCTACGACCCTCATGCGACATCACGATGCCCGCGACCTCGTCGAGCCGCGGGCCAAGCACCGGGTGGGCGAGTAAGGCGCGCGCTTCCGACGGGGACGCGATGGCGTATTGAGCACCCATCGCACTCCGGCTCAGCCCATCGATCTGCGGCAGCACGAACCAGCTCCAATGCGATGTCTTGCGCCCCGCCCGCAGCTCGGTCGTAACAGCGCTCCACACCGCATCCTGTGCTGTAACGAAGCGGTCGAGATCGTAGGGATCGCTTACGGCCA
The DNA here is from genome assembly GCA_039178805.1 of Pseudomonadota bacterium. Lineage (GTDB taxonomy): Bacteria > Pseudomonadota > Alphaproteobacteria > Rhodobacterales > Rhodobacteraceae > Thermohalobaculum. The sequence continues at coordinate 17,306 of JBCDFC010000030.1, forward strand.
CCCCCGTCACGATCAAGCTCCCTCCTGCCAGCGCCGCGCGTTCTCCCTGATCGCCGCTGCCCGGTCCTGCACCGGTGGGTGAGAGGCGAGCCAAGACGCCCCCGCCTGCAGCCGCGCCCCGGGTACCAGACGTTCGAGCTTCTCGAGCATGCTCGCCTGCGGCTCATGGCCGAGACCCGAGCGCAGCATCAGCGCCGTCGCATAGGCATCCGCCTCGAACTCATCGCGCCGCGAGAGGCGGCTGACGAAAAGCGAGATCAGCATCTGCGCAAGATACCACCCGATGAAGGGGATCACGCGGGCGAGGAGACCGCCGAGAAGCACGCTCGCAGTCTGCGCCGACGAGATCTCGATCATCCGCCGCCGCGTGTGGCCAAGCGCCAGATGCCCGAGCTCATGCGCGACCACCGAACCGACTTCGGGCGCCGTTAGCGCTCCTTCGCGATGGCGCTGGAGCAGACCGGCCGTCACATAGATCCCACCATCGGGCGTGGCGACCCCGTTGATGATCGGATCCTCCAGCACCCGTACCTCGACCTGCTCGATCCCGGCGGCATGCGCGAGGCGCTGCACGATGGCTTCGAGCGTGTCGTGGCTGAGCGGGCGCGATCGCGCGCGTAAAGCCGACCCGCTGCTGAGCGCAGCGAACCGGAGGAACACGTAGAACCCGAGCCCGAGGACGAGGAGTGGCAGAAGCTTGATCATAGCCAAGAGATAGGGAGCCGACCGCCCCTGGTCAGCACCCCCGACATCGATCCCCCTGCGCTGCCCCGCCGCATCACGGCGCGGCCCCCGATGCCGTTCGCGCGGCCGGGGCAATCGGTGGCGGGGGCAGGGTGCCGGAGGTGTCGTAGAGCCGCACCATCAACCTCAGAAAAGCGAGCTTGCCTGCAAGCACACCGGCAGTGCCGAAGGCTGCCACCACGGGCGAGACGAGCCAGAGCCCCCAAACGAGCGGAAATAGGAAGCTGAACTGCAGCAGGTTCAGCCACCAGGTCGCAGGCCCGATCTCGGCAACCGCCGCGCTGCCATCCCCGTTCCGTGCCTCGACCCAGATCTTCTCGCCCAAGACCGCGCGCGACATCCAGGAGCGGTCGTCTGCTGGCGGCGGGAACGCCGTGGGATTGACGAAAGCCCACAGCACCAAGAGCCCGAGCAGCGGGACAGTCCAAATCCCGAGCTCTTCGCGGGCAAGGAGGATCGCGGCACCCACCGGAAGGATTGGGATGCGCGTCCAGCCCGAGATCGGGTTCGCATGCCGCGCCCATCCACCGCCGCCCAGCCGGAAGACCGACGCGAGTTGCGCTGACCAGTCCATCCTAGCCTCCTGCCGCTCCGTTGCTCTCTGCGCAATTCTCTCTGCTGCGCCTAACACTCCCGCAACGCCAGTCTTTCGCCATATCAAAGCCTATCGAACAGGAGATAACCATGCGCGACACTCAGATCACCCCACACGCCCGCGCGGCCCTGCCGGCTGCTGCCACCGCATCGATCGGCCATGTGCATCTGCGCGTCGCGGACCTCGACCGCGCGATCGCCTTCTACTCCGGCGTTCTCGGGCTCGATGTCATGCAGCGTTTGGACTCAGGTGCTGCGTTCCTCTCGATGGGCGGCTATCACCACCATGTCGGCCTCAACACGTGGGAGAGCCTTGGCGCGAGCCCGCCGCCGAAGGGGCATACCGGGCTTTACCACACGGCCTTCCTCTATCCGTCGCGGGCCGAACTCGCGCGGATCGTGGCGCGGGTTGTCGATGCGGGTATCCAGATCATCGGCAAAGCGGATCACGGCGTGTCGGAGGCCGTCTATCTCAACGATCCCGACCGCAATGGGGTCGAGCTTTACCGCGACCGACCTGAGAGCGAGTGGCCGCGCGATGCTGAGGGCAGGCTTTCCATGGTCAACGCCCCCCTCGATGTCGAGGCGCTCGTTGCCGAAGGGCGGGCTCTTTGAGCAGCGGGTGTGCTTAGCAGTCTGACCGAGACACTAGGTTCCGTCATTGCCGGACTTGATCCGGCGATCCAGTTTTCTTGTAGGCCTTCTTAGTCACTCGGTTTCCTCGATCCCCGGGTCAAGCTCGGCAATGACGGAAGCTTTGTTTCGGTCCGACTACTAGCGGCTCAACTCTCGGGTCATATCGTCCAGGCCACGCAGGGTCAGCGGAAACATCCGCCCCTCCACGATCTGGCGGATCATGCCGACGGACTGGGTGTATCCCCAAAGCCGCTCGGGCACCGGATTGATCCAGGCGGCCGAGGAGAACCGGTCGAGCGCGCGCCTCAGCCACACCTCGCCCGCCTCGGCGTTCCAATGCTCCGATGCCCCGCCCGGAACCGCGATCTCGTAGGGGCTCATCGAGGCATCGCCCACGAGCACCAGCTTCCAGTCCGGCCCGTAGGTGTTGAGCAATTCCGTCGTCGGCACCTGCTCGTCCCAGCGCCGCCGGTTGTCGCGCCACACCGCTTCGTAGAGGCAATTGTGGAAATAGGCGAACTCGAGATGCTTGAACTCCGACCGGGCGGCGGAGAAGAGCTCCTCGACAACCTGCACATGGTCGTCCATCGAACCGCCCACATCGAAAAGCATCAGCACCTTCACGGCATTGTGCCGCTCGGGGCGGAGCTTCACGTCCAAGAGCCCGCTTTGCGCCGTTGCCCGGATCGTGCCGTCGAGATCCAGCTCCTCGGCAGCCCCCTCGCGCGCCCAGCGGCGCAGACGCCGAAGCGCGATCTTGATCGAGCGCGTGCCGATCTCCGCATCGCCGTCTAGGTTGCGGAACTCCCGCTTGTCCCAGACCTTCACCGCGCGGCGATGGCGGCTTCGATCCTGGCCGATGCGCACGCCCTCGGGATTATAGCCATAGGCGCCAAAGGGGGAGGTGCCGGCGGTGCCGATCCATTTGTTGCCGCCCTGATGGCGCGCCTCCTGCTCCTTCAGGCGCTCCTTCAGCGTCTCCATCAGCTTCTCGAACCCGCCGAGGCTCTCGACCAGCGCCTTCTCCTCGTCCGTCAGGTGCTTCTCGGCCAGGCGCCGCAGCCATTCCTCCGGCAAAGCATGGGTCTCAATGCCCTCGCTCCCCTCGGCGCCGCCCACGGCCTCGAGCCCCTTGAAGACCTGCGCGAAGACCCGGTCGAAACGGTCGAGATGACGCTCGTCCTTTACGAGTGCTGCGCGCGAGAGGCTGTAGAAAGCGTCGATGTCGTACATCGCGAGCCCCCCCTCCATCGCCTCGATCAGGGTCAGATGCTCGCGCAGCGAGACCGGCACGCCCGCGCCCCGCAGGCCGAAGAAGAGGTTGAAGAGCATAAGGCAGATCTAGCGCATCGAAACCGCTTTGACGATGCCGCGTGGTTGACTGCGGTGGCCCTCTACGGGACCCTTCCTCCATGGATTACGTCAATTTCACCATCGTTCTCGGCGCCGCCCTTCTTGGAGGATTGAGCCCGGGTCCCGTGGCCCTCGCAATCGCTGGAACCGGCATGCGGCGCGGACGGGTTCTGGCGCTTGCCATGGCCTATGGCGGCAGCACCGGTTCCTTCGTCTGGGCGGCGGCCGCTGCCTTGGGCTTTGGGGCGCTGCTGGCGGCACACCAGTGGCTTTTCGATGTGATCCGATATCTCGGTGCGGCCTATCTCGCATGGCTTGGTTGGAGGGCCGCGCGCGCCGCGTTCGGAACCCGGTCGATCCAGGCGACCGACGCGGGCGTTGCAACGGTCGCGGCGGCCTGGATGCGGGGCGCGCTGCTGCATCTCGGCAACCCCAAGGCCGTGATCTTCTGGGGATCGATTTTCGCCATCGGCGTTCACCCCGCGACCCCGGCCGATGCGATGCCCGAGGCAATCGCCTGGATCGTCGCGGCTTCGCTCATCGTGAACCTGGTCACGAACACGACCTGGGCGCTCGTCTTTTCGAACGGCCGAGCGATGGCGGGTTATACGCGGGCGCGGCGCTGGATCGAGGGGGCGTTCGCCGCCTTTTTCGGCTATGCAGCGCTTCGCCTTGCAACAGCGCGCGAGCTTTGAGCGCGTCAAGGCAGGGGCGTCACAGCCCGATATTCACCAAGGTGATCGAGACGGCAAAGCCGACGAGTGCTGCCGGAATGCCATGCGCCAGCCCCATCTGAACGCAATCGCTTCGCCGGCCGCCGCGCCGTTTCGCGCGCATCCAGCCAAAGGCGAAGCCCGCCGCGAATGCCAGTACCGCCCCGATCATCCCGCCTTACTCCAACCCCTCGGTCATTCGCCCAGCGCTCCATCCACCGGCCGCCCCGCGCCAAAGGCATAGCGCGCCCAGGCGGCAGCCGTCGTGCGAGCCACCGCATCGTCCCGTCCCATGTCACGAAGCGCCGCCGACCTCAAACCCCATGCACGGGCGAGGCCGGCATCACTGCCGAGAGCTGCGAGCCCGGCTGAGGCTTCTTCGAGCAACGCCAACGCGTCGCTGGGCCGCCCCTCTGCCATCAGCGCCTCCGTCCGCAAGAGCGCGAGGCGAAGGACGCGCGGGCCTAAAAGCACTCCCTCAGTCAGACCATCCGCATCGGCCTCCCGGCAGTCATCTTCCACTGCGGCAATGTCCTCCGCCGCCGGACTACGCCATGCCCGAAGCAGCGTGATGCCGGCCGTACAGCGCGCCAGCGCCGCCTCGGGGCCCGCCGTCGGCCGGCTGTTGAGCAGGCTATCAGGCCGACCCCCGCCATCGCGCATGAACGCTTTCCAAGCCCGATTGAAGCGTTCCGATATGCGCGCCGAAGTCAGCGGAAGAGGACGGGCATCAGGATCCCGAGTGCCCATCCGCGAGAGCGCGTCGATCGCCTGGGCTTCCACCACCGACGGCGATGCCTCTGGCGTCACCTCCGGCGCGTAGAGCACCCGCAGCATCGTAAGATCGAGCCGCGTCGGCCAGAGATGCGCGCCATCGTCGTTGAAGATCGTGGGTGCGACCAGCGGCGCGTCATTGCCGAGCCCCATCGCCTGCGGGATCTCCTCCAGAATGCAGGCGCGGATCGCCGCAGGCTCAAGCTTTGCAGGAATGAACACGGTCGCCGCCTCGATCGGGCCTGCAGCACGACGAGCATCCGAGATCGTGCGCGCCGGCGCATCCTCGAAGCTTGGCCAGTTAACGTTGCCGGGCAGATGCAGACACCGCACGCCGGGGGGAATGAGGCCGGCCCCCGTCCGCACGAAGGCCAAGTAGAGAGCGCCACCATCCGGGTTGTCATCGGAGCCACCCTCAGAACGCTCGTCCGCCACGGCGACCGCGATCCCAGTCTCTCGCTCGAGAAACGCTGCATAATCCTCAACAAATGAACGGTAAATCACCGAACCCGGGCCCGAAGGGATGACCGTCACCGGTGTGCGCAGCCGGAGAAGCCCATCCCGCTCGCCTCCGTCCTCGAACCCGGTCGAGAGCCGTCGGAAGAGGGCCGCAAGGCTGCGATGGCTGTAGCGGTCGCTGCCCCAGGGCACCGCCGCGCGCCAGCCCTCGACCGCCGGCCGCGTACCAGGATCGATCACGTCCCGTCCGGCCCCGCACGCCCCCAAGCCCAACGCGACCGCCAGCGCGAGGACGCCAGCAAACCTCACCGCTGATACTTGATAAAATCCGTCACCTTCGCGGTCCGGTCATAGAGCTGGCGCGCCGTGGCGTTCCCCTCCTGCGTCAGCCAATAGACCGACGCGCAGCCCGCAGCATCGGCCGCCGCATAGACCGCCTCGATCAGCGCACGGCCCGCGCCCGTGCCACGAACCGCTGGGTCAACATAGAGGTCCTGCAGATACACCACGTTTTCGATCCGCCAGCCGTGGCGGTGAAAGAGGTAATGGGTGAGGCCGACGAGTTTGCCGTCATGCACCGCCACCAGCCCGTGATAGTCCTGAGGGTCGTCGCCGAGGAGGCGGGAGAAATAGGTCGCGTAGACCTTGTCGCTGACCGCTGTGCCATAGAACTCCAGATACCCGGTCCAGAGCTTCCGCCACGCGGCCTCGTCGCGCGCCTCCAACGGTCTGATCGTCAACCCGGTCATTGCGGCCTCCCACCTGATCGGCGGCAGTAAACCGACCGGCCGACGGGACAGCAAGCCCACACCCGAAGCCCACATCCCGCAGCCGATCAGGCGCCGATCACGGCCTGCAGCTCCGAGCGCAGATCGAGGTGCATCGGCAGCCCGGTATTCAGATGATGCCCGGCGAAAGGCACCATCCGGTGCGGCAAACCAAAGCGCGAGTTGACCGCGCCGAGTGCATCGACCGCCCCGATCAGCTGCGTGACCCAGGGGATCTCAGGCGGGAAGGAGATCACCGCGCCCACGGTCACGACCTGCGCCCGCGCTAGCCGAGCGATGGTGGCGGGATCGTTCGTGCGCACCACGCGGGCCAGCGCCGCGGCAACCGTCAACGCACCTTTGGAATGGCCGAGGAGCAGATCGATCCGTCTGTCCGGATCCGTCATCAACCGCACCAAGGTCGCGACATCCGGCGTTGCGAACTGATGGGGCAGGGGTGGGGTCAGCGCGCTCCCCGCCGGTGAAAGCTCTGAGATCATGGTGCCGAGCCTGTGGCGGAGCGTCTGCCGGGCATGGCGTGCCCTGTTCGCCGCGCCAAACAGAAAGAAACCGCCCAGCGCCTCCGAGACCAGATCCTCCGCGCCGAACCCGGCCACGACCGCCCCCGCCGGCCGGCCCGTCACATTGGCGAGCGTCCGGGCAAGCGCTGCTGCGCCGAGATCGGAGCTGCCGACACCTGCGACCGCGAACTGCGTCAGCATCTTGCCCGGCGACGCCCGCAGTGCCCGGTAGTCCTCGTATCGCTCAACGCCGATCCTGCGGTTGCCGCTCGGATGGGCGACGAGGATCGCGCCTTCCTCGTGCCGGGTGTTCGAGAGCGTCCTCAGCTCCTCGGCGGTCAGGCCGGGCAGGTCGTAGAAAGCCGCATCGAGCGCCACGTTCCTCAAAGCCATCGCCGACGCGGCGGCCGCGAAGATCGGCGCCGAGAAATTGCCCGGTGTCAGGCCACTGGGCTTCACGCTCAGCCCCGCTCCCGCCGCGCCATGAAGGCGAGACGTTCGAAGAGATGCACATCCTGCTCGTTCTTCAGGAGAGCACCATGCAGGGGCGGGATCGCCTTCCGCGGATCGGCGCGCAGATCGGCCGGATCCATGTCCTCCGAGACCAGCAACCGCAACCAGTCGAGCATCTCGGATGTCGAGGGCTTCTTCTTCAGCCCCGGCACTTCCCGGATCTCATAGAACTGCGTCAGGGCCGCCCGGACGAGCGCGTGCTTGATACCCGGAAAATGCACGTCCACGATCTTCGAGAGCGTCTCTGCGTCCGGGAAGGCGATGAAGTGAAAGAAGCAGCGGCGCAGGAACGCATCCGGCAGCTCCTTCTCGTTGTTGGAGGTGATGATGACGATCGGTCGATGCCGTGCCTTCACTGTGTCGCCTGTCTCGTAGACATGGAATTCCATGCGATCGAGCTCCTGCAGAAGGTCGTTCGGAAACTCGATATCCGCCTTGTCGATCTCATCGATCAACAGCACGACCTTCTCGCCTGCGTCGAACGCTTCCCACAGTTTGCCGCGGCGGATGTAGTTCGCGATGTCGCGCACCCGCTCGTCGCCGAGCTGGCTGTCGCGGAGGCGGCTGACCGCATCGTATTCGTATAGGCCCTGTTGCGCCCGCGTGGTGGACTTTACCGACCACTCGATCAGCGTCAGTCCCAAAGAGGACGCAACCTGCCGCGCCAGCTCCGTTTTGCCTGTGCCCGGCTCGCCCTTCACGAGAAGCGGCCGCTCCAACTTGATCGCTGCGTTTACTGCAACAGTTAAGTCTGAAGTGGCGACATATTCGGCAGTGCTTTCGAAGCGCATGTTCCCGTCTCCCGGCGCCCATCCGGGCGACGCAAATGCCGCTGCGTGCCCTGTCAGCGAAGCAGCCTAGTACTGCGGATTTGCGAGGGTTTTAAGTGGTGACAAGCCACCTCGATGCGTCTATAGCACAGCCGTCCCGCTTTCGTTGCAGGGACGAGACCAACAGGGAAGGGGTGGGGTAACCCAATGAATGTCGAGGCACCAATCGACCCTGAGTACCGCCCGAGTGACGCCGAAGACTTTATGTCGGACCGCCAGAAGCGTTATTTTCGTGACAAACTTCTAGCATGGCGTCAGTCAATCTTAGACGAGAGCCGCGGGACGCTCGAAGATCTCGCCTCCAGTACACAGAACATCCCCGATGTTGCGGACCGAGCGTCCGCCGAAACGGATCGGGCGCTCGAGCTTCGGACCCGTGACAGGCAGCGCAAGCTCATCTCCAAGATCGACGCTGCGATCCGTCGGATCGAGGATGGCAGCTACGGCTATTGCGAGATCACGGGTGAGCCGATCAGCCTCCGGCGTCTCGACGCCCGGCCGATTGCAACCTTGTCGCTCGAAGCGCAGGAGATGCATGAGCGTCGCGAGAAGGTTCACCGCGACGCCTGACTCAAACCCGCGACGTTGCGATCGAGCCGCGCAGGAACACTGCGCGGCTCGTTCGTTTTTTTGAAGCGCTATGGCGCCCGGGATTGCAGCATGTCATGACCTCTCGCCATTCGAGCAAGGGAGATGTCGATGGTTCGGCTGTTCATCCGTCACAAAGTGCGCGACTTCGACTTCTGGTTGAAGGCATACAGCTCGACGCCGAAGTTCCGCGAGGAGGGCGGCGTCGTGGCCCACAGCGTCCATCGCAGCATCTCCACCCCCGACGACGTGACGGTCGTGCATGACTTCGAGGATGTCGAGAAAGCGCGCGCCTTCGCCCAGAACCCGGCGCTCGGCGAGATCATGGTGAAGATCGGCGTCCAAGGCGAAGTGGCCATCTGGCTGACCGAGACGATCTAGTGGTCAGCCTCGGAAGCAACGACCCCATCCATGTAGGGCCCGGCAAGGACGCAACTGCCGTGAGCCCGTTAGGTCAAAAGGCGCTCTAGCCTCACGCAGGCGTCAGAACCCCTTCCACTCTGCGGAAGCTGTGACCGTTGCCGCCGTTCTAACAACGGTGTCTATGGCGCAAAGAAGCAGGGAGATTGGCATGACCGAGCGTGTCGAGGCAGGCGGGCTGCAGGTGGCTCGCGAGCTCTACGATTTCATCAATTCTGAGGCTTTGCCCGGCACGGGCGTCGATCAGGCGGCGTTCTGGGCGGGTTTTGGCAAGCTCGCGGCCGAATACGCGCCCCGCAACCGCGCCCTTGTCGCCAAGCGCGACACGATCCAGGAGAAGCTCGACGCCTGGCATGCGGAGCGTCGGGGTCAGCCCCACGATGCCGCGGCCTACAAGGCCTTCCTCGAAGAGATCGGGTATCTCGTCCCCGAAGGCCCGGATTTCACCGTCGACACGCCCAATGTGGACCGGGAGTTCTCGTCGGTTGCCGGCCCACAGCTCGTCGTGCCGGTCATGAACGCACGCTTCGCGATCAACGCCGCGAACGCGCGCTGGGGCTCGCTCTACGATGCGCTCTACGGCACCGATGCACTCGGCGCACCGCCGCCGTCGGGTGGCTATGACCGGCGCCGCGGTGGGCGGGTCGTCACTTGGGCCAAAACCCATCTCCGCGGCATCGTGCCCCTCTCGGAACACGGCGTCTCTTGGGCCCATGTCGAACGTGTCTGGGTCGAGAATGGCAGCCTAGAGGTCGAGCTTCTGCCGGGGCTCACCGGCCGCGACGGCCACGGCGTCCGCCCCAACCGCGCTCACCTCGCCGACCCCTCGCAATTCGTCGGCTACCGCGGCCCGCCCGAGGCGCCGACGGCCGTCCTCCTTCAACGCCACGGCCTCCATATCGAGCTTATGCTCGACCGCAATCACCCGATCGGCCGGCACGACACCCTCGGCCTCGCTGATGTGATCCTTGAAAGCGCGATCACCACGATCTGCGATTGCGAGGACTCGGTCGCCGCCGTCGATGCCGAGGACAAGGTCGTCACCTACCGCAACTGGCTTGGCCTGATGAAGGGCGACCTGACAGCCGAAGTCGCCAAGGGTGGCGAGACTTTCACCCGCCGCCTCAACCCGGATCGGGAGTACTTCACCCCCGATGGCAGCCGCTTCGTGCTGCCCGGCCGCTCTCTCCTCCTCGTCCGCAATGTGGGCGCGCTGATGACCAACCCGGCGATCCTGCTGGCGGATGGCAGCGAGATCCCCGAGGAGATCATGGACGCCGCCTGCACGTCCCTCATCGCGCTTCACGACCTCAAGAAACCACGGGGCCCCCGTAACTCCCGCGCGGGCTCGGTCTATATCGTGAAGCCGAAGATGCACGGGCCCGAAGAAGTTGCCAGCGTCAACGAGATGATGGGCGCGGTCGAGGACCTCCTCGGCATGAACCGCCACACCATCAAGATCGGCATCATGGACGAGGAGCGCCGCACCACGGTCAACCTCAAGGAGTGCATCCGCGCCGCCAAATCCCGCATTGCC
>JBCDFC010000031.1:0-27480 GCA_039178805.1 Pseudomonadota bacterium
CCGCCTGTTGGCGACGACGACGCCCAATCAAAGCAACGCCGCCGACGCTTGCAAGCAGGAGCCACGCCGTGGCTGGGAGCGGGATCTCCGCATCCTCAGGCGTCGACAGGAACGCCACCAGGAACTCCGAGGTGTTGATTGCCGCCATGTCTTCGACAGTCACACCAAACAGCAGCCGGATCACATACGACCCCTCGAACGCACCCGCCTGGGCGAGGTTGAAGTCCGAGATCATGCCGAGATCGACCGTGATGCGCTCCCCGATCGCATCTCCATCCGAGATGACCGTGATATCCTCGGACTGATCAACATCGGTGAACAGACCATCGCCACCCAACTGCGGCGTGCCATCCAGCGGCTCATCGCCGTCGTCGAAGGCACCGTCACCATCGCGCACGACCTGGATGCCCTCGAGGAGACCCGAGCCATCCCCTGTGCCGAAAGGCTCATCCGTGGCGCCGATCAGATCGAGATCATCGAAGAAGATGTCGAGCGTGTACTCAGTGTCGAGAGCCAGGCCCGTGCCATCGCCATCGTCGAAGTCCCAGAAGATGAACATCTGAAGCGACGCTTCGACGGCATTGGTCGGCGTGCCCGGTCCTGAGTCGCTTGACTGACCAGCACCGCCTGCGCCGAAGGTCGCAGGATCAGCACCACCAGGCGACGGATTTGCGCCGAGCGGAATGAAGTATTCGATCGCTTCGTCGTTGAACCCAGCGTACTGCCCTGTGAGCAGCACTTCGAGCGGGTTGCCCGTGCCCGCGATATTTGTGAACGGCGCCGGCGTGGTAGGATCACCACCCAATGCCACATCGCCACGAAAGGCCACCGCCTCCGCGTCCGAACCACCACCCACAGCTGCAATGACTGCCAAGCTTGCTACAGCAGTAACAAACCGGGACGAACCTAAGGTCCACATCGTCGCTCGCTCCTCAACCACACCCGGGTTATCCTGTACCAAATTCTCCTGGATTTCAACGGACTGCTGCCTCGGAAGCCGCAATAATTTGGCACGACGCCTGTTCATGATGCGCCGAAACGACCCGCTAGTTTGGTTAACTTTGCCCAACTGGACTTTGGGGATGGGGTTGGAGGGCTTCTAGACAGACCCGATCTTGCCAGGCTCCTCGATCGAAGTGAGTATCGTCGACACCCTCACGGCGGAGTTCGACCATGCCAGATACCGCGATAGACCGCGAACGAATTAACTCTGTTGTTCAACAGCTTGACAATGAAAGGGAGCATGCGATCGAGCGGCTCTTCTCATTGCTCAAGATTCAATCGGTATCGACCGACCCCGCCTATGCGCCGCACTGCAAGGCCGCGGCGGACTGGCTCGTCAGCGATCTGCAATCGATGGGCTTCTCGGCGGAGGCGCATGCAACCCCAGGCCATCCCATCGTCCTCGGCCAGGATCACGACAGCGACGGCCCGCATGTGTTGTTCTATGGCCACTACGACGTGCAACCGGTGGATCCGTTGAACCTGTGGGAGAGCGATCCCTTCATCCCGGTCATGGTCACGCGCGACGACGGCTCGTCCCATATCAGGGCGCGGGGCGCCTCCGACGACAAGGGCCAGGTGATGACCTTTCTGGAGGCGTGCCGTGCCTGGAAGGCGACGACGGGCCGCCTGCCCTGCAAGGTCACCGTGCTGATCGAGGGGGAGGAAGAGTCGGGCGGCGCCAATCTCGGCCCGTTTCTCGAGAAGCATGCCGATACCCTGCGCCAGGCCGAGATCGCCCTCGTCTGCGATACCGGCATGTGGGACCCGGACACGCCCGCAATCACCACGATGTTGCGCGGCATGCTGGGCGAGGAAATCACGATCCATGCGGCGGATCGCGATCTCCATTCAGGCTTCTACGGAGGCGCCGCGGCGAATGCGATCACGGTTCTTTCGCGCGCCCTCGCGCAGATCCACGACGATACCGGGCGCGTGCAGATCCCAGGCTTCTACGACGGCGTCCCTGAGATACCCGAGAGCATCCTCACGCAATGGGAAGCCTTAGGTATGAAGGCGGAAACCTTCCTCGGGCGGATCGGTCTCCGCAATCCAGTGGGCGAGGCGGGTCGCTCATGCCTCGAGCTCACCTGGTCGCGCCCGACGGCGGAGGTGAACGGTATCTGGGGCGGCTACACCGGCGAAGGCTTCAAGACGGTGATCCCGGCCGAAGCGCATGCCAAGGTGAGCTTCCGGCTCGTCGGCGACCAGGACCCGCTGAAGATCCGCGAGAACTTCCGTGCCTTCATCGCCAAGCACATCCCCGATGACTGTCGCGTGACTTTCAAGAGCCACGGCGCAGGCAAGGCGACGATGATGCCCGTTGACAGCCATGTCTACGAGACCGCTCGGGCCGCACTGACCGAGGAGTGGGGAAAGGAAGCGGCGTTCATCGGATGCGGCGGTTCCATCCCGGTGGTCGGGCAGTTCAAGGAGATGCTCGGTCTCAATGCGCTGCTGGTCGGCTACGGCCTCGACGATGACCGCCTGCACTCTCCGAACGAGAAATACGATGTGAAATGCTTCGAGAAGGGTGCGCGGAGCTGGGCGCGCATCCTCGCAGCGATTGCATCCTGAAATGCGAACGAGCGCCGGCACTTACCGGCGCTCGTTCAAATCTCACGCGAAAGCGTGAACTCAGCTCGTCGAAGTGGACGGCTTCTCTTCGACAGGCTTCGAAACCTGCTCCGTCGACTTCTTCGATCCCCAGCAGCCGGCAACCGCCGGCATCGAGAAGGAGACCGCAGCGAGTGCGACGACGGGCAGCACGAGTTTCTTCATAATCCATCTCCTCACATCTGCGTGCAGCAAGATGGTAACGCGGAGGCCCGTCGGTGCCACAGAAAATAACAAGGGCTGCCCTGCGACTGATTTACGCCGGTGGCACGATCGGGTCGGCAGGCTCACCGCTGAGCCCCCTGCCCGCCCGTGAGTTTCGTGCACGCTGGGAAGCCTCCGCCGCGCCAGCGCTCGCTGCAGATGGAACGGTGCTCCCGCCCCTCGACTGGCAGAGCATCGAGCCGCCACTCGATTCGAGCGATATGGGCCCGGCTGAATGGCTGGAGCTTGCCACGACCGTGATCGATGCGGCGGCGGAGGGTGCCCATGGGGTGGTCCTTCTTCACGGGACGGACACCCTCGCCTCGACTGCGGCGGCGCTCGCCTATCTCACGACCATGATCGATCCGGTGCGCGCGGCGCCGGTCGCAAGGCTGGGCTGCCCTGTCGTCGTGACAGGATCCCAGCGTCCGCTCTTCGATGGTGGCGACTTGGCTGCGGGGACCGATGCGCTGTCGAACGCCGCAGCGGCGATTGCCTCCGCCAGCGATGGCGGGTCAGGCATACGCGTCGCCTTCGCCCGCAACCTGCTACCGGCCGCACGCGTCGCCAAACGTCACACGGCCGCAGATGATGCGTTCTGGTGCCCGAACGGCGAGGCCGACCCCGCCCCGCTGCCCGCGGTCGAACCGGCCGATCTTCGTGAAACTCTAACGATGCTCAGCCCCCATCTTGGGAAACGGGCCGTCGCCGTGATCCAACCTGCGCCGGAGGCCCCGGCCCATACCGCTGCGCTGATCGAAGCCGCGATCGCCGGGCCCGCCGCCGACGACATTCTGGGCGGCGTGATCCTCGCAGGCTTCGGCGAGGGCAACTTGCCGGCGCGGGCTGCAGTGCGGCTCAAGCCCTTGTTCGACGAACTTAGGCAAGGCGGCGTGCCGATCGTGATCGCAAGCCAGGTCCCGGCCGGCCCTGCCGGTGGCGCCGGATACGCGACGGGCCACTGGTTGGCCGAGGTCGGCGCCATCCCCGCCGGCACCATGACGCTGGCAGCCCTGCATGCGAAGCTGCACTTGGGCAGCGCACTCGCCTCGTTGCACGGCTGGAGCCTCGCTCATTTGGAGCGCTTCCTCACAACCGACATCGCCGGGGAGACGCTTTGAGCTCCGCGCAGGTTGCGACCCCACGACCGCGAGAGCCAGAACGCCCTCTCTCGTAACGTGTCTCAATTGGCGGCGTCGCCGTTGCGTCGGGCACGACGCCGCCTGCTCGGGCGCACGCCGGTCGCGGCCTGAGTGATCGCCTCTTCCAGAAGACGCATCATCGGATGCTCGGCCGGCACCGTGGCGTGATGCGCCTTCAGCACAGCCGCCGCCTCTCCCGGATCGATACCGGGCGCGAGGCCCATGGCCCAATCGAAGAAGATCGACCGGCAATCCTCGGGGCCGATGCCCTCGATTTGAAAGGCCTCGTAGATCAGGCCCCTCGGATCGAGCTGATGACTGCCGGGCTTTGCCATGATCGGGCGGCGTTCAGCCAGGCCCGGGCAGCCGCGCCACACCGGCCGCAAACCCATCGGCAAGGGTGCGCGCATCGCCGGCGCAGGCGATCCAGGACGCACCTGCCGCCGCCAGCGCCGTGGGCTCAGCCCCCGGCCAGGGAAAGACGCCGGCGATTTTGCCATGTGCCCGTGCAGCCGCGACGATCTCGGCAAACGCGGATTCCAGCAAATCGGTATCTGCCACCGGATCCAGCCCCATGTCGGAAGCATAGTCGAAGGGGCCGAAGAACAGCATGTCGACACCCGGCACCGCCGCAATCTCGCTCGCATTGGCAAGGGCCGCACGGCTTTCGATCTGCACGGCCGTCAGCACGCGATCGTTCCACGCCTCTTGATAGTCAGCGACCGCTCCGAAAC
Organism: Pseudomonadota bacterium; assembly: GCA_039178805.1. Classification (GTDB taxonomy): domain Bacteria; phylum Pseudomonadota; class Alphaproteobacteria; order Rhodobacterales; family Rhodobacteraceae; genus Thermohalobaculum. The sequence continues at coordinate 4,700 of JBCDFC010000031.1, forward strand.
CCGCAGCCCGCACCACCCTAATCGCAGAACCGCGTCGCCCGCTCGGCGGGAAGGTCGCGGCGGAAACGGCCGCCCGTGCCTCGGCCACGCTATCAACCTGTGGGAACAAGATCCCAGCCGCGCCCGCATCGAGCGCCCGCTTCACTTCCCCACCATCGATCGCCCCGATGCGCACCAGGGCCGACGCCCCGTGGAGCGCCAGTGCGCGCAGAATGTCGGGCAGCGTCTCGGGCCCGATCGTGCCATGCTCCGTATCGATCAGCGCGAGCCGAAAACCCGCAAGCGCCGCGATCTCGGCAATGGTCGCGTTCGGCAGCCCCAGCCAGACACAGGGCGCCGGTTCCTGGCCGGCGAGGGCCAGCAAGCGTTCGGACGCGGTCACCGCCATGTCGCGGCTACGCCGTCAGCTTCGCCATGACCTCATCGGCCATGTCGAAATTCGCGGTCACGTTCTGCACGTCGTCATCATCCTCCAATGTGGCGATCAGCTTGAAAAGCGTCGCCCCGGTATCCTCGTCAACCTCGGTCAATGTCTGCGGTTTCCAAACCAGCTTGGTCGAAGAAGCCTCGCCAAGCGCGGTTTCGATCGCCGAAGATACCTCGTTCAAGTCCTCCATGGCGCACCAGACGACATGGCCATCCTCACCGCTTTCGACATCTTCTGCGCCAGCCTCGATGGCAGCCTCAAGCACAGTATCTGCATCGCCCGCATCGGCGGCATAGAGGATCTGCCCTTTGCGATCGAACATGAAGGAGACGGACCCCGTCTCAGCCATGTTTCCCCCGTTCTTGGAGAAATAGGAGCGCACATTGCCGGCGGTCCGATTGCGGTTGTCCGTCATCACTTCGACGATCATGGCCACGCCGCCCGGGCCATAACCCTCGTATCGGATCTCGTCATAGTTCTCCGCATCGCCGCCCTGGGATTTCTTGATCGCCCGCTCGATCACGTCCTTGGGTACGGAGCTCGCCTTGGCTTCCTTGACCGCCAGGCGCAAACGCGGGTTCTTCTCGGGATCGGGGTCGCCCATCTTCGCCGCGACGGTGATCTCCTTCGCCAGCTTCGAGAAGAGCTTCGAGCGCGCCGCATCCTGGCGACCCTTGCGATGCTGGATATTGGCCCATTTGGAATGCCCGGCCACGGCGCCCTCCACCAGTCGTCGATCCTTCACGGGCGCTTATAGGAGGGGCGTCGGCACGCGGCAAGCGAGGCGGATCGTGCCGCAAATCCCGCAGTGCACACCGCAACGATTCGCTCGACTCGGCCCGCCATATCGGCTCATCCAGAGGTAGAAGCGTTTTGCAGCGTCTGTAGTTTCCCCAAAAATGCCCCAAATCGGACATCTGCGCGGCTTGATGGCGACAATCGAGGCTTCGGCGGGCGAAGTTTTTAATCTTCCCTAACGAAAGGTTTTGACCGCACGCATAGAGTGTGTCAGCGTCACTGTATCAAACCTAACGAGGGTGGCATGTGGAAACTGTTTAGTGCGTCGGCGGCGGTTGTCGGGTTCGCTCTTGTCGCTGTCCCTGCAGCAGCAGTGCCGATCAATGGCGCGGTGATCTTTGGTGCGACGGTTGATAGTGTGACCGACACAAACCTCAGCTCGACGCTCGATAATGGCGACGTGATCTCCATTTCTATCGGCGCTGCCACTGTCGACGGCGGTGCTTTCGATATGGCGGTTTGGGGTTCTCCGAACCCAATTGACCTGACAGTTGGTGTTGGCTTCGGCGGCGGAGTTGCGATCTCCTTCGACGCGGTAGGGCCGACGACATTTACGGGAACGACGGTTGCGAACAGTCTGTCCGTGATCGAAACGGTTGGATCCAGCAGCATCAGCATTGCTGGCGAGATCAATCTTGATGCGGTGGCGAGCTTCGATCCGACGGTTGGTAGCTTCTTCTTCACAGCGGCGTTCATTGGAGATGGCTTGGACGCGGGTGACTTTGGCGCAGCATCGTTCGCGGTAACATCGCCGTCGGAACTCGGTGAAGTGCCGCTACCTGCCTCCGCCCTGTTCCTTCTTATGGGTGTGGGTGGGCTTGCTCTGGTGCGCAGGAAGTTAGCCTGATCAGGCAGTCATCGATCGACGTTGAAGGGGCCCTCTCGGGCCCCTTTGTCATTCCGGCTCGGTTGTGAAGGTGAGGGGATAGCCTTCGCGTCGGCCAGCTTCGGTGGCCTGCTCCGCCTTGGTCTCGGCGACCTCTTTCGTGAACACCGCGACAACGCACACGCCCTTCTGATGCGCGGTCAGCATTACGCCATGCGCCTCGCCTTCGGTCATGCGAAAGATCCGCTGTAGGACGCGCACCACGAAGTTTCGCGGCGTGAAGTCGTCGTTGAGCAAGACCACTTTGTAGAGCCGCGGCTTCTGCGTCTTGGTCTTGGCCTTCGGTCTCAGCGTTGTGTCCGTGTCGCTCATCGCCGCCCTCGCGCGTTCGTCGAGCCTGGCGGGATGGTTCCAGAACCGGTGCCCGCCGTCCATGCCGATCCCCAGCCCCAAACGGCGCGCAGTGACGCAGGCGCCGAAATGCGTCCAGATCAGAGCGGCCAGAGCATCGGGATGATCAGGCACGCGACGGCCCCCACCATCAGGTTCATCGGCACCCCCAGGCGCATATAGTCCGTGAACCGATAGCCGCCTGCTGCATAGACGAGCGTGTTGGTCTGATACCCTATGGGCGTCGCAAAGCTCGCGGACGCTGCAACCATCACCGCCACAACGAAGGGCCGCGGATCGGCGCCGAGCGAGCCTGCAACGGCGATTGCAAGCGGTGTCATCACCACGGCAACCGCATTGTTGGAGACGAGCTCCGTCAGCACGGACGCGCTCAAGAACACGAGCCACAGGACCAGCACGGGCGGCAAGGCCATGAGCCACGGCTCCGCCGCAGTCACAACGAGAGCGAGTGCCCCGGTCAGCTCGAGCGCGTGGCCGACACCCAGCATCGCGAAGATCAGCGCCAAGAGCCGCCATTCGACAAGCTCGAACGCCTCCTCCGCATCGATGCAGCGTGCGGCCAGCGCAATCGCGACCCCCAGGACCGCGAGCCCCGCAATCGGCATCACGCCAAAGGCGCCGCCAACCACGACCCCGACCAGGATCGCAAGGACAATCGGCGCCTTCTCACGCCGATACGGGCGCTCCACCGGTCGCGTGATGTCGGCCATGTTCTGATCGAGCGAGAGACGGCGCAGATCCTCCGGATCGCCTTCGAGGAGGAGCGTGTCCCCCACCCGGATCCGCACTTCATCGAGGACGCTGCCAACGCGCTCCGCCCGCCGATGAAGCGCCAGCGGATAGACGCCATAGCGCCGCCGGAAGCGCACATCGCCGATCTGGCGGCCCACGAGCTTGCAATCCGGCGTAATCAGCGCCTCGACGGTCACGGTCGATTTCTCACCGATCGGATCGAGCTGCCCGACCAGCGAGAGCGCCCGCTCGCCACGCAAGGTCAACAGCTCATTCACACCGGAGCGGAGGACCACTTGATCGCCCGCAGCCAGGATCACGCCGGCAATATCACGGCGCAGCGAGAGATCGCCGCGGATGACGTCGATGACGGTCACATCCTCACGGTTGAACTGCGGCACCTCGGCGATCGGGCGGCCGATGAAGGGCGATCCCTCTGGCACCACAACTTCGGTAAAGAACCGCAGCTTCTTACGATTGCTGAGAAAATCGAGCATCGCATCGCGTCGCGGCAGCAGCTTGGGTGCCGCGAGCGCGACGAAGGTGATCCCAATCGCCACGATCACCAGCGCGAGGGGCGTAACCTCGAACAGCGTGAAGGGCTCCAACCCCTGCGACCGGGCCACACCGTCGACCAGCAGATTGGTCGACGTCCCGATCAGCGTGCACATTCCCCCCAAGATCGCTGCGTAAGAAAGCGGGATAAGCACTTGGCTAGCCGAGATTTTCAGGAGCGCCGCCGTCCGCACCGCGATGGGGATCAGCATCACGACCACGGGCGTATTGTTCATGAAGGCGGAGGCACCGACCGTCAGCCCCGCAAAGCCCGCCACCACGCGCCGAGGATGGTGATCCGTGTCCTTTGAGATCGCCCTCGCAAAGGCGTCGAGCGCGCCCGTTCGCACCAATGCGCCCGACAGGATGAACATCGCGGCGATGGTCAAAGGGGCGGGGTTCGACAGCATGCCCAGCATCCCGTCGACGGGCAGGATACCGATGGCGATCAGGAACGAGAGCCCGAAAATCGCGACGACTTCTGGGGGATACCGCTCACTGACGAAGAGCGCGAACATCGCCAGCACCGTCGCCATCGTCGCGAAGGCAGGCCAGTGCTCCAGAAGCACCGTCAAGCTAGGCCCCCGCAGGCGCGGCGCCGAGCCGGCCGCCCATGCGCACCGGCTCTGCCCGACGCGCGAGGCCGGTGGCATCGTCGGTCTCGATCAGCACGCCCGATACGGTCGCTTCGCCTAGCGCCGGTTCGAACCGGCCGGCGCCCATGCCCGTCACGAAACGCTGCAGCGGACCCGCTTTGTCCATCCCGATGACGCTATTGTAGTCGCCGCACATGCCAGCGTCGGTCTGATAGGCGGTGCCCCGGCTCAGGATCATCGTATCGCTCGTGGGCACATGGGTGTGCGTGCCTACGACCAGGCTCGATCGGCCGTCCATCCAATGCCCTATGGCCATCTTCTCGGACGTGGCTTCCGCATGGATCTCGACGATCGCTGCATCCGCCCCGGCGCCGGGCGCCAGCGGATGGGTGCGCAGCGCTGCCTCGAGCGCCGAGAACGGATCGTCATAGGGCCTGCTCATGAACACGCGGCCAAGGGCGACCGCCACAACCACGCGCCGCCCGCGCGAGACCTCGAAGACACCGACACCACGGCCCGGCGCCGATTTGGCGATGTTGAGGGGGCGAATGATCCGCGGCTCCTCATCCAAGAGCTTTAGCATATCCTTTTGATCGAAGGCGTGATCGCCGAGCGTGATCGCATCGACCCCACCCTCCAGCAATGACGCCGCAATCGGACCGGTAAGCCCATAGCCCGACGCCGCGTTCTCGGCATTCACGGCAATAAAATCCAGGCGGTGCTGTTCGCGAAGCTGCGGCACGGCCTCCAGCACTGCCTGCCGGCCAGCGCGCCCAACGATATCGCCCAAAAAAAGTAATCGCATGCGGTCTCAACAACCCTCCCAGAAGCGCGGCACCTCTGCACCGGCAGAGCGCTTCGTCAAGCGCTCAACCAACGACCCTGACGCAAAGGTATGATATTGGCTAGCGCGGCGCCCGCAGACCTTGTTCCGTCATAACCGCGTCGAGGCGCTGATCGGTGGGCTCGAGCGGGAGTTCGGGCAGTTCCTGCGCGGCATAGGCAAAACCAATGGCGCGGGTCTCGGGCACGGCGTGGCGGAGCCGCTCCAGCGTGCGATCGTAGAAGCCCCCGCCATAGCCGAGGCGATAACCTGCGGCGTCGAAGGCGACGAGCGGCACGAGTAGGATGAGCGGATCGAGCCAAGCGCCCTCCGCGGGGACCACTGCGCCGAAAGGGCCCTCGACCTCGACACAGCCCGGCGACCATTCCCGAAATCGGAGGGGCTGCCCTTCGCCCTGGATCACCGGCACGCAGAGGATGCAGCCGGCATCGAAAAGCGCGCGCATGGCCGGCGTCGGATCGATCTCGGTCCTGATCGGCCGGTAGCCCGCGACGATCGTGCCATGCGGGGGCGCGCCGAGAAAACACATAAGCTCGCCAGCAGCTTGATCGGCCTTGGGCCCGGGGTCGACCGCATGGGCCTCTTTCCGCGCTGCATAGGCCGCCTTTCGCGCCGCCTTCTTCGGATCTTCGGATGCGTTCATGCGCGTCCGCTAACGCTCTCCACCCCGCCGGGCAAGAGCCTCTCGTCCGTCGGGAAGGAAAGTGGGTGGCGGGCCCGTCGCGACCGTGGAGGGGTCAGATCCTCGCGAGCCTGGATAACCAGGTGGGCGCCAGGTGCCCGAGGCCACGGCCAAGGGTAGAGCCAGCTCCCGCGAAGATGCTTAGGCCACCAGGAAACTGTCCTCGCACGGGAAGGATAGCACCCGCCGCAGCAACACATAGGACGTTGCACCGCCAGTGCCTAGTGGTTTGGCCGAGACAGACGACTAGCGACCGATACCGAGCGCCTCGACCCGCGCCGCCAGCGCCTCGATCTCGACGGCCAGAGCCTCTTCTTCACCCGGCCCGGCGCTGGCGGGCATCGGCGCCGGCCCGGCCTCTATCTGTTGCTCGAGGCCTCTGATCTCCCGCTGCGCCTCCCACAAACGGTCCGCCATCACCAGCGCCGTCATGAGCAGGAGCCGGGTCTCGGGCACCACCGCCCCGCCCCGCTGCAGCTTTTGCGCTTCGGTGTCGAGCTTCATCGCGAGGCCCTTGATGTGATCCTCCTCGCCCTCGCCACAGCCCATGCGGTAGCTTCGGCCCGCGATCTCTACCATGACCTCAGGCATGACCGCCTCCGCTGCTGTGCTCGCTCACGGCGCGAAGATCGTCGAGCGCGGCCTTGACCGCCGCCGCCGCCTCCGCACGCAGGGCGGCATCTTCCTCGGCTTGAACTTCCAGCTGCTCGATCCGCGCCATCAGGGCGGCCCTGTCTTCGCCGAACAGATCGCCGGTCTGCACCCCGCTCGTTCGAACTTCTAGGTCCGCTTGCCGCTCGGCGGCAGTCACGGCTGCCGACAGGCGCGCAACCGCCTCCTCAAGTCTGGTCATTGTCCCTCCTCGCCACGGTCTCGAATCACGGTCCCGCAGTTCTTCTGCCTGGAGTATCTTTCGCCTTACGCTACGGTTAAAGTCACCGTGCCCGTCGCTCTTCGGCCGTAACACCTTTTGGCGGCCGTTTCCCTATCGATGCTCGCACTCGACCACGATCGGCTTTGACTGTGCCAAAGCGCCCGCTGGCGCTTGACCCTGCCCGGCCCGCATGAGCAATGTCGCGCCGCCTTCGGCACGCGGCCAGGGCATCGGCGACAGAGTTCGAGGGAGCGGGCCGACGGCTCGGGAAAGCATGACCGGCGTGACGATCGAGCAGATGAAAAAGTCGGATCCGCGGCGCTTTCGCATGGCGGCTGCGATCCGCGCGCTCGCACTCGACGCCGTGAAGGCGGCCAATTCGGGCCATACGGGCATGCCGATGGGCATGGCGGATGTGGCAACGGTGCTGTTCGAGAAGCAGCTCCGCTTCGACCCGACCGCACCCGACTGGCCGGACCGTGATCGCTTCGTGCTCTCGGCCGGTCACGGCTCGATGCTTCTTTACGCCCTGCTGCATCTGACCGGCTATCCGGGCATGCCGATCGAGGCCGTGCGTGGTTTCCGTCAGCTTGGGCAGCCGACCGCGGGCCATCCGGAGTATGGCCACGCCCCTGGGATCGAAACGACGACAGGCCCTCTCGGCCAGGGCCTCGCCACTGCCGTCGGCATGGCAATCGCCGAGGAGAACCTCCGCGCCCGCTTCGGTGCGAAGATCTGCAATCACCGCACTTGGGTGATCGCGGGCGACGGCTGCCTGATGGAGGGTGTCAGCCAAGAAGCGATCACGCTCGCCGGGCGGCAGCGCCTCTCGAACCTCATCGTCCTCTGGGACGACAACGGGATCTCGATCGACGGCAAGGTCAGCCTCTCCGACGCCACGGATCAGCGCGCGCGCTTCGAGGCATCCGGTTGGGTCACGGCCGCCGTCGATGGGCACGACACCTCGGAGATCGAGAAGGCGCTCGCCTGGGCCGAGAAGCAGAAAGCGCCGGTCATGCTGGCCTGCAAGACCCATATCGGCCTCGGCGCGCCGACGCTTCAGGACACCGCCAAGGCACATGGCGCGATTACGGGCGACGATGAGATCGCGGGCGCCAAGGCGGTCTATGACTGGCCGCATGCACCTTTCGAGATCCCCGACGACGTGTTGTCCGACTGGCGCGCCCTCGGCGCCCGGGGCGCTGCCGCCCGCGCCGAATGGGATGCCGCCATCGCCGCCCTCAGCGATCGCAAGCGCGCGGAGCTCGAGCGCATGTTCGCGGGCGAGCTGCCGGCGAAACTCACGAGCGTTATCAACAAGCTTCGTCGCAGCCTCGTCGAAGAACGGCCGACCGTGGCAACGCGCAAGGCATCGGAGAACGCGCTCGGCGTGATCAACCCGGTTCTGCCCGAGACGATGGGTGGCTCGGCCGATCTCACCGGTTCGAACAACACCAAAACCGCCGATATCGACGTCTTCGACGAAGGCAGCCGCAAGGGCCGCTACCTCCACTACGGCATTCGTGAGCATGGGATGGCCGCCGCGATGAACGGCATGGCGCTCCATGGCGGGGTGATCCCCTATGGCGGTACCTTCCTCGTGTTTACCGATTACGCGCGCGCGGCCATCCGCCTCTCCGCGCTTATGGGGCAGCGCGTCGTCTATGTGATGACGCATGACTCCATCGGCCTAGGCGAGGATGGCCCGACGCATCAGCCGGTCGAGCACCTCGCAGCGCTGCGCGCGATGCCGAACCTGCAGGTGATCCGCCCCGCCGATGCGGTCGAAACCGCCGAAGCCTGGGCCGTGGCGCTCGAGACCAAGGACAGCCCCACGGTCCTCGCACTCTCGCGTCAGAACCTGCCTACCCTCCGTCAGAAATATACGAGCGCGAACCAGACGGCCCTCGGCGCCTATGTTCTGGCCGAGGCCGAGCATCGCCGTGCTGCCGTGCTCATCGCCACCGGCTCCGAGGTTGAGATCGCGATGCAGGCGAAGACGCAGCTTGAGCGCGAGGGTATCGGGGTGCGCGTCATCTCCATGCCGTCGATGGAGCGGTTCGCGGCCCAGGACGAATCGTACCGGCGCAAGATCCTGCCGGCAGGCCCCGTGCGCGTCGCGGTCGAGGCCGGGGTTGCGCAAGGCTGGGACCGCTGGCTCACGGCGGAACGCGGTCGCGAGGCCAAGGCGGCCTTCGTCGGCATGTCCGGCTTCGGCGCCTCAGCCCCTTACAAAGACCTCTACGCCCATTTCGGCATCACGGCCGACGCCGTCGCTGCCGAGGTGCGACGACTTTTGGGCTGACAAGGTAGTCATTTCACTGCACCATCACCGCGCCGCCCGCCGGATCGCGGGTCAAGCTTCGCCAGGACCCCATGGAACAGACTTTTCTCATCGACGCCTTCCGCCTTCTCGCCGTGAATGACGGCCTTCAGAACCTTCTGAAAGAGCCGACGACTCTGCGTCTTGATACGAATGTCGACGGCGTCTTCGGGGGCGATGAAGTCAATTTCAACGAGAACGACAGCGTCTTCTTCATCAACGGCTCGGACGAGCCGCTCAACGCCAACGAGATCTCCTTCCTCCGCGTGCAGTTCCAAGAGGGCGGGATCGAGCGCGAGAGCGTCTTCTTCATCCTCGATCTGGAAGAGTCCGACGGATCGGGCTCGCCTGAGGGCTTCATCGCGCTCGTCGACGGGGATGACACGCTCGACGGCCTGCCCTTCGACACCGATCTCTCGGCCTTCTTCCAAAACGTCGACGCCACGCTGACCTTCGCACCACCAGGTTTCGGAGAGCGCGACGCTGTCTCCTGGGCGATTTTCGACAGCGCGACCAACATCACGTCGCAAAACCCCGGCAGCATCGCCTACACGATCGATGCGCTCTCGATCAGTTTCGGCCCCAGCGACCAGCCGATCGTCGAGGGCAAGGTGGATCTGCTGTTCGAGAGCAACGAGATCGGGCTCCTCGCCGGGCTCGAGAACCCCTTGAACGACGACATCACCGGGCGCCTCACGAACGCCTCGACCGGCGAAATCCTCAGCACAGACGTCTTCGGGTTCCTGAGCTACACGATCTCGGATGGCGGTGGTGAGCAGTCGGGCGTCTATCTCGCGCTCGACACCGACGATGGCGATGGCGGTTTCCTGATCTTCGTCGACGGAACACCGCTGCCTACTCTCGCACCCGGGACCGATCTCGACGCCTTCGTGCAAGGGGCAAGCGGCACCATCCAGGAACCGGCGACGGGTTTCGAGAGCAACAACACGTTCGTCGCATTCGAGAGCTTCGGCGATATCAGCAGCGACGGCACCCTCACCGTCACCGCGGCCCAGGAAGTCGCCTATCTCTACGGTGGCGCCTTCGACCGTGAGCCGGATATCTTCGGTCTCAACTTCTGGATCGATCAGGCTGAGGCCGGCCTCAACCTCTTCCAGATCGCCTTCTTCATGACGACCGAGCCGGGCGGTGAGTTCGAACAGCTCTATGGCGAGCTCGATAGCCTGCCGATCGATGACTATGTCGAGCAGCTCTATATCAACACGCTCGACCGGGTGCCCGAGGGGGCGGGCTTCGATTTCTGGGTGGACAGCCTCGAGGCAGGCCTGCCCCGCCATCACGCGGTCGTCTACTTCACCGAGAGCGTCGAGTATCAGAACAACAACGACGATCTGATCGAGACGCTGACCGAGACCTCCCCCGGCACCTGGGAATTCGTCTGACCACGCTTGACGGGCCGGCCGCGGAGAGACCTCTGCGCCGGCCCTTTTCCCGACACTGACTGGTGCGCGCAGGCCCGTCGGCTGAGCCTCGCTTACGATCGGGCCCCACTACCCTAGACGATCAGCGCGGCCCCGAAGCGCGTTCGGCGGGCGTTGAACTCGTGGTTCGGCCGAGGCACGAGGTTCCGTCATTGCCGGGCTTGACCCGGCAATCCAGCGCGCAGGTCCGTCATAGCCCAACTTGCACGCCTCTGCTGCACCTCGCAGGCCCAGCGACCGCTGTCCGATGTCGCAAGTGCACAGCCCCTCTCTCGCGGCCAGACACCCGCTGACAATCCGCCACCGCCCTCTCTCTCTGGGCGCATTCTGCCTAGCCCGAACGCAGTTTCTCCAGATTGGGACAGGTCGCATTCGCGTGATCCCCCCACACTCGACACGCAACCACTCCGGATTGATTCTTGTGCAGCGCAAAACAACCGGAGGCTGATTCGCCGCTAACGTTTCAAACCGGGACGGGGAGCAATTGACTCTACCACTAGATGATGCGGACAACCGTCAGTTGTTCAACAATCGCCCAAAAATTAGACAATATTTTCGTTTCATTTCGATACAACTTGCAAGTAATCAAATTTATTCGCCATCATTTCTCCACAAGTAAGGCGTAATGGTGGAGTAATCGATGGCGCTCTTGCGGTCGACTGTAGTATTATTTGGCGTGATATGTTCCTCAATGGCGCATGCTATAATCATCGATTTCGAAGATCTTCCCACATCAACAGCACCATTTTCACCACTGACGAGTTTCACGGAGAACGGCTTCACATTCGACCTGAGCTTTACAGGAAGCAATTTGGGCCCGGCAATCTTCGATACACGTTGCGCGCCCTTCTCGCTCGTCCAATCCGACACATCCGCGGCGAATGCGTTGTGCAACGGGGACTCGGATCTCGTTTCACCGACGCAACCGGCCGATGAGGCGGATGACGTCGACTTCGAAGGGATCGCGGGCCAGGTGCTCATCCTGCAGGAAGACGACGCCGAAATACCGGACGACGATGGCGATGGCGGCACGATCACCTTCACCTCGGGCGCTGGCAACCTGCCCTTCTTCCTGAACGCGTTCTGGGCGATCGATGACGAAGAGATCGTGCTCAGCGCTGGCGGGCTGATGGCGACCGTCGACAACCCGTCCAACAACGACGTCGGTCAGGGCATCCTGTCCAGCCCCGTACGGATCAACCCTGGCGACAGCTTCTCGGTTACCTTTGAAAGCTCGGGCGCCATCGACGGCATCTCCATCACACCCGTCCCGATCCCGGCATCGGCTCTCTTCCTGCTCGGCGGCCTCGGCGGCCTGGCCGTCCTCCGCCATCGCAACAAAGATCGGCGCAACAAAGACTGGCGCAACAAGGTCTGGCGCAACAAGGAACACCGCAAGGACGCACCCCTGGCGGTCTAGAGATCGGCGTGCGGACATTTCCGCCGGACGCCGACCGCGACGCTCCCACACCACACACACCAGGAGTCGCGGCAACGGCACCGCTCCCGTAACGGGGGCGGTGTCGAACGTTCTGCGTCCTCAATCCGTTGCGTTGACCGACGCCAAGGTCCATACCGCGCCCGAACGCACGCCCCACCGCTGCACCTGCACAAAGAGGAGAGAGAGCATGGCCGTAAAGGTTGCCATCAATGGCTTCGGTCGCATCGGGCGCAATGTGCTGCGCGCCATCGTCGAGAACGGTCGCACCGACGTCGAGGTCGTGGCCATCAACGATCTCGGCCCGGTCGAGACCAACGCCCATCTGATGCGCTACGACAGCGTCCATGGCCGTTTCCCGGGCACGGTGACGGTGAGCGGCGACACGATCGATGTGGGCCGCGGCCCGATCCGCGTCACGGCCGAGCGGGATCCCAAGGCCCTGCCCTGGGGCGATGTCGACATCGCGCTCGAGTGCACCGGCATCTTCGCGACGAGGGAGAAGGCGGCCACACATCTCGAGAACGGCTCGAAGCGCGTGCTCGTCTCGGCCCCGGCCTCGGGTGCGGACAAGACCGTGGTCTTTGGCGTGAACCATCAGACGCTGACGGCCGAGGACAAGGTCGTCTCCAACGCCTCCTGCACCACCAACTGCCTCGGCCCCGTCGCCCATGTGCTGCATCAGACGATCGGGATCCGTCAGGGCTTTATGACCACGATCCACAGCTATACGGGCGATCAGCCGACGCTCGATACGATGCACAAAGACCTCTACCGTGCGCGTGCTGCCGCAATGTCGATGATCCCCACCTCGACCGGCGCTGCCAAGGCCGTCGGTCTGGTGCTGCCGGAGCTCAACGGCAGGCTCGACGGGGTTGCGATCCGCGTGCCGACACCGAACGTCTCCGTCGTCGACTTCAAGTTCGTGGCGGAGAAGGAGACGAGCGTCGAGGAGATCAACGAAGCCGTCCGGGCCGCGGCGGGTCAGGAGCTGAAGGGCGTCCTCGGCTTCACGGATGAGAAGCTCGTCTCGATGGATCTCAACCACGACCCTCATTCCTCGATCTTCCATATGGATCAGACCAAGGTCATGGACGGCACGCTCTGCCGCGTGATGAGCTGGTACGACAACGAGTGGGGCTTCTCCTGCCGCATGGCCGATACCGCCGTCGCCATGGCGGGCCACATCTAGCCACGCAATGGCTGGCCCGGCAGATCGCGACCTCGCCGCGCTCTTCGCCGCGGCCCTGCCCGATCATCGCTGCCGCATCTGCGGCGGCGATGACTTTACGATTGTGCCGCCACGCAGCGATGTGCCTCAGACTAGGGGCTTTGCCGAAGGTCAGACCGCATTTCAGCATGAAAGCCCAGAGGCAGAGACCGACCCGCTAGACTTCGCCACTTCGGACAGCGCCGAACTCGTCTGTGAGAGCTGTGGGTTCACCGAACGCTTTTTTATCCCTTTCCTGAGACGTAGGGCACAGGCACGTGGCTAAATTCAAGCTGCATCAAGGTGGTAGGGGCAACGGCCCAGAGGACCCAATGCTGGAAGCGCGCGTTGCCAGACTTGAGGAAGACGTGAAAGAGATCAAAGTCGAGGTCAAAGGCCTTCGTGCCGATCTCGGCGACTTGAAGACCGTCATCGCCCGGATCGAGGGCAAGCTGGACCGGACTGCGGATGCCACACAGCTTTGGCGTATGGTCATCGGGACCTGGATCGCAGGCGCCGTTGTAGTGGCACTCGTCTCCCGCCTTCTGGCCCCCTAAAGCCCGCATCCAACCGAAGCCTGGGCGATCGGTGGAATCTGCAAGACCGGTATTCCCGGAGGCGTTTGCCTTGTGCCGCCCCGGTCCAGCGACTAGCTGCCTGCGCACGGAACCGGCGGTTGTGCCGGGGACAAGCTTGGGCGCGCAGTCAAAGGATAGACGACGATGAAAGACCTGAACGCCCCCCTCCGCCCGGCAACGGCCGCGGACGGGCCCGCGCTTGCTGATTTCATCCATGCCGCTAGCGAGGGCCTCGCATTCTACACCTGGACCAAGAACGCCGAACCCGGCGAGGACCCATGGCAGCGTGGGATCGCCCGTCAGGCGGCGACGGCGGAGAAATGGGTTATCGCCGAGGAAAACGGCACCGCCGTCGCAGGCCTCCGCGGTGAGCTGCTGCCGGAAGAGCCGGAACCTATCGGCGACGATTTCGAGCCGACCTTCCGACCGCTGCAGGAGCTCGAGAACGCGGCCCCCGGCACCTGGTATGTCCATGTTCTCGCAACGCGGGAGGATAGGCGCGGTCAGGGCTGGGGCAGCAGGCTCTTGACCCTGGCCGAAGAGATCGCGCGCGGCATGGCGGCCCCTGCCCTCTCGATCATCGTCGCCGACAACAATGCCGGTGCCCGACGCCTCTACGAACGCTTCGGCTTTCGCGAGGTCGAGAGCCGTCCGATGGTCAAAGGCGCGTGGCAAAGCCCGGGTCGGAACTGGATCCTGATGCTGAAGCCACTCGCCGACTGACGCTGAACGGCCAGCGCGCTCATGCCGGCGCGCTGGCCCCCACCCTGGCCCCCGCCCTGCCCTAGAGCTTGGCCCTCCTTGACTGCATCGCCACGGCCCTCGCAAAGAGAGAGCGGTGAAGCAGTCGGAAGGGCGCGGCGATGGGCTTTCGAACACTCGATGACCTGGAGCTGCGGGGGAAACGCGTTCTGATCCGCTGCGATCTGAACGTGCCGATGAGGGATGGCGCGGTGGCCGATGACACCCGAATCCGCGCCCATGTCCCCACCATCGCCGAGGTCATGCACAAGGGCGGCCTGCCCATCATCCTGGCCCATTTCGGCAGGCCGAAGGGCAAGCCCGTGGCGGAGATGTCGATCGGCCAAGTCGCGGATGCGCTGCAGGCGGCGCTGGCTGAGGCAGCCAATGATCCCAATGTATTCGTTGCGCCGGACTGTATCGGACCGCTCGCCGAGGAAGCGGCCGAACGCTTGGGGCCCGGCCAAGTTCTCCTTCTCGAGAACACGCGTTTTCACGCAGGAGAGGAGGCGAACGATCCCGACTTCGCGACAGCCCTCGCCGCGATCGGCGATCTCTTTGTGAACGACGCCTTCTCCGCCGCCCATCGTGCCCATGCCTCGACCGAGGGGCTGGCGCATCGACTGCCGGCGGCGGCCGGGCGGCTGATGCAGGCGGAGCTCGAAGCGCTGGAGAAGGCCCTCGGCGATCCGGAACGGCCCGTGATCGCGGTCGTCGGCGGCGCCAAAGTGTCGACCAAGCTCGATCTCCTTGGCAACCTCATCGGCCGGGTCGATCAGATCGTGATCGGCGGCGGCATGGCCAACACCTTCCTCGCAGCGGAGGGAAAACCGGTTGGCAAGTCCCTCTGCGAACACGATCTTTTGGAAACAGCCCGTGATATTGCGGGCCGCGCCGCCGAGGGCGGTTGCGAGATCGTGTTGCCGAGCGATGTGGTCGTGGCCCGCGAGTTCGCGGCCGGTGCTGCGTCCGAGATCGTCGCTGCCGACGCGTGCCCAGAGGATGCCATGATCCTCGATGCCGGCCCTGCCGCAGTCGAGGCGATCAAGGAACGCTTCGGCGCGGCGCGCACCCTCGTCTGGAACGGCCCCCTCGGCGCCTTCGAGATTGAACCCTTCAACGCGGCAACGGATGCGGCGGCGCTTGCTGCGGCCGAGCTGACAGCCTCAGGCAACCTCCTTTCGGTGGCAGGCGGCGGCGACACGGTGGCCGCACTGAACGCCTCCGGCGCAGCTGCACGCTTCTCCTATGTCAGCACGGCGGGCGGCGCGTTCTTGGAGTGGATGGAGGGGAAGACCTTGCCGGGCGTGGCCGCGCTCGAGAGCTGAAGCCGGTGCCGGGCGAAGCACGCTCGGTGGCAAGACGGGACCTTCTCTTCGAAATTCGTCATTCTCCGCGACGACTAGGGGCGACCCACGAGGTCTCTCACAGGACGACACGACGACCTTTCGGGGCGACCTGACGACCAATGCCAACCGCAAGTGAGACGACACGCGAAGCTCCGATCCGGACTGCGCCACTCAAGAAACTCGGTCTGATCGACGAACCGCTTTCGCGAGCGCCCCGAGACCTTCCGCAGAGGAGTGCTGAGATCGCCGAGCCGGGACGCATTGGCGGCCCTCGGCCAGGACAGTCGACGTCGGGAACGGTGCTCTCTCCGAGCCCTCCCACGTCAGGATACATTGCAAAACCCTAACGATCGGCGAACGCTGCCTTCTCCGCGGACGCAACACCAGGTCAATCTCCGGCAGCGTCGTTAGCTCTTCGTTCGCACGACTCAGGCAATCCTGACGTGGGTGGGGGCGCTCGGGAGCGACTCTTTGGCGGGCAAATCGCACCACCGACCGGCGGCTCACAGCAGCGCACACAGCCTTTCAACGTCCGCAGGCCCGGCCCTGCACCAATTCTGCGGATGTCCCACAGCGAAAACCTTCACACTCGCCGCCCGGATCGCTGCATAAGGTGGGCGCGCAAGATCGCCTTAAGGAGAAGACCATGACCATCGCCCGTTCCACGGGAGCCTGCGCGTTCGCCGTCCTCGTCGCCGCAGGCCCGGCACAGACGCGCGCGCAACCAGTTCCGGAAGTCGAGTTCGCACGGCTCCTCAACATCTTCATCGTGCAAACCGGTCTGGGTCTTCTCAGAAGCGGCATCGAGCTCACCTATGACGGCGTTTCGTCCGACCCACGGAGCGGCGAGCTCGCCGTTTCGGGTCTGCGCCTGCGCCCGAAGCTGCCGCACGATACCGGCCGGGACTGCGAGATCGGCATCGCGCGGCTGACGCTCGCCGATGGTGGGCGTTTCGATCGCGTCGATGGGCTGTTGAGCCTTGGTGGGGTGACCGTGCCCGCGGCCTGCCTTGAGCCTGGGCCCGCAGCCATGGCCTCGACCTTCGGCTATTCGGTCATCGAGGCCGAGAACGTGGCCATCGAGGTCGCCTATGACTTCGCGAGCTCCGCCCTCACGCTCGACATCGTCGCCAGCGTGGCCCGGGCCGCCGACGTGACCGTGGCGGCGGATTTCGACTATTTCTGGCTGCAGGGCGTGGCGCTCGACCAGGAGATGAGCGAGGACGCCGTCGAGGATGCGGAGCCGGTGGCCATTCTGCGCGGCGCCGAGATCACGCTGGAAAACCGCGGTCTTTTCGAGGCGCTCGAGCCCCTGATCGGTCAGCAATTGGGCGATCCTGCCGCCGTGCCGGCCCTGGTCCAAGCGGGGCTTATCCAGGTGCTCTCGGGCGAGGGCACGCGGACGCCTACCGCCGAGGAGTTGGCCTTCGTCGAGGAGCTCTCGGGTGAGGTCGGGCGCTTTGTGGCGGATCGTGACCGGCTGGTCGTGACCCTCGCGCCCGAGGCGCCGGTGCGTCTGACGGAGGAGATGTTCGAGGATCCGGCCGCCATCGTCGCGGCCCTCGCGCCGAGTGCGGGGTCGGCACCCGCCGCGCGGTCGGCGATCCTCGACCCCGCCCTCCTCTCCCAGCTCGGCGAGGATGCGGACGCGCTCGATCCCGCAACGCGGCTGGCGGTCGGCCGGGCCTTGGTGACAGGCATCGGTGCGCCCCGGGCGCTCGACGCAGGGATCGCGCTCCTCGCCCCGATGGCCGAGGCTGGCGACGGGGCCGCAGCACTCCTGGTCGCTGAGGCCGCGGCCGCCGCCGGCGAGACCGAAGACGCCTATCGTCACGCGCTCCTCGCTCTCTCCGCCGGAAAGAGCGAAGCGGTGGCGATTGCCGATAGCATGGAGGCCGGGCTCGATCTCGACACCATCCTCGCCCTTCAGGCGGCGGTCACCGGCACCGTCGCGGCCGATGGGCTGCTCTCGGCCGGCGATATCGGCGGTATGGCGACGCTCGCGGAGCGGCTGGCGACGGGACATGGGGGCCCGCGGAGCTATGAGAGCGCGCTCTACTGGGCGACGCTCGCATCGGCAGGGGGTGACCGGGCGGCGGCAGCGCTCGTCCGCCGGCTCGACAACCGCTTCGCCCGCCGACCGGAGGAAGCAGCGCGCTGGGCCGAGGCGAGCCGGATCGCCTCGGAGCGAGCGCTCGAGACCTGGGTCGCTGGCGGCCTCGCAGCCCGGGTGAGCGTCGAGTAACGCTTCGAAACCGGCGGCCGGGGCGATCGTGCGGTCAGGGACACTGGAACCGTGCCCCACGGCACAAACCTACCGCCGACCCCTTCCCGTCGCGCTTGCGCCTGGTGGAAGGGGTCGGCGCTTGCCCTTCATCCCGCCCCGCGCTACCGGAGGCGCCGAGACCGCAAGGCCACCAAGGGGAGAGCCCACGTCATGAGAGCAAGCCGCGCCGTTCAGAAGATCCTGAGCCAGTACGAAGGCAAGAACCCGGGCGTGAAGGGCAAGCTCTGCCAGATGCTCATGACGGGCAAGCTCGGCGGCACCGGCAAGATGATCATCCTGCCGGTGGATCAGGGCTTTGAGCACGGACCGGCGCGGAGCTTCGCGGCGAACCCGGACGCCTACGATCCGCACTACCACTATCAGCTCGCCATCGATGCTGGGCTGAACGCCTACGCCGCGCCCCTAGGGATGTTGGAGGCGGGTGCGGACACTTTTGCCGGGCAGATCCCGACGATCCTGAAGGCGAACAGCGCCAATTCGCTCATGCCCAAGGATGCGGGCAAGGATCAGGCGATCACGGCCTCCGTCGACGATGCGCTGCGCCTCGGTTGTGCTGCCCTCGGCTTCACGATCTATCCTGGCAGCTCCTGCGCGCTAGACATGTTCGAGGAGATCTCGGAGATGCGCGAGGAGGCGGCGGCCAAGGGCGTCGCGACCGTGATCTGGTCCTATCCGCGCGGCGAGGATCTCTCGAAAGACGGTGAGACGGCCATTGATATCGCAGCCTATGCGACGCAGATCGCGGCGCTTCTGGGGGCGCATGTGATCAAGGTGAAGCTCTCGACCGACCATCTGGAGCTGAAAGAGGCCAAGAAGGTCTATCAAGATCAGAAGATCGACATCTCGACGCAGACCGCACGGGTCGCGGACTGCGTGAAATCCGCGTTTAACGGGCGGCGGATCATCGTCTTCTCGGGCGGTGCGGCCAAGGGGTCGGACGCGGTCTATGACGATGCGCGCGCGATCCGTGATGGCGGCGGCAACGGCTCGATCATCGGGCGGAACACGTTCCAGCGGCCGAAGGCGGAGGCCTTGGAGATGCTGGGCAAGCTGGTCGATATCTACCGCGGCCGCGCCTGAGCGGCTGCAGGTTGGCCGTGGGCTGTGGGCCCGTCAGGTCCGTCGGGCGCGTCATAAGCTCGTAGAGATCCGACCGAAACACGGGATGGCGTCATTGCCGGACTTGATCCGGCAATCCAGCTTAACGCCAAGATCGTGGGTGTATGGGTGTCTGGATCCCCGGGTCGAGCCCGGGGATGACGTGGGTGGGTGCATTCCGACCGGGTCGGGCCACCAGAGCGCCTTTCAACCTCCCGTACTCATGTCATGATCGGGCTCGACCCGGGGATCCACGGCCGCTGGTGCTGGATTGCCGAGTCGGGCCCGGCAATGACACAATTCCCGTGAGCACGCCTGGTGAGACGACGCTCTAACTCAAAGCTCGTCTTCGAGCTGGGGTGCTTTTTCTTCGAGGGCGTCGAGGCGGTCGAGGCCAGCTTGGAGATAGGTGCCGAGGAGCGGCACGCCCATCAGGTAGTCGGCGGTCGGCGCCGTCTTGGCCTGGCGGGCCTCCTCGACGACTTCGGCGAACTCCTCAGCCTCCCGATCACCACGGCCGATCCAGTAGAGCGCGACGAGCTCGCCCGCCTGGCGGTCGTTGAGGTCGTCGATCCAGTTGTGTAGCTCCGCCTCGGTCGCGTCGTCGGGCCGGTCCTCGAGCACGCTCAGCGCGTCTGCGCCGTCGTCCTCGCCGCCATCCTCCATCGTGTCCATGTCCTTCGCGTCGAAGGCCTGTGCCTTCAACACGATCCAGTCGAGCGTCTCGCGCGTTAGGCTCAGCATGACGTCCTCCCTTGCTATGACGGCGTGATTCTGACCCGTCGGCCCGCGCTGCACCTTGATCGAGGGCAACCTCGCCGGCAGGTTCGGGCGGCGTTGGAGCAAGGAGGCGCGACCGTGACCGAAATGACCGCCAAGGAGATCATCGCGGCGCTCGATCTCGCGCCCCATCCCGAAGGCGGCTGGTTCCGCGAAAGCTGGCGCGCGCCGGCGGCCGATGGCGCGCGGGCGGTGGGAACAGCGATCTACTATTTGCTGGATGTGGGTGAGGTGTCCCACTGGCACCGGGTCGATGCGGCCGAGGTCTGGCATTGGTATGCGGGCGCGCCGCTCTCGCTCAGCCTTTCGCCGGACGGGCATGATGCCGAGGCGCATGTGCTGGGCCCCGTGCTGGCGGCCGGGCAGCGGCCACAGCGCGTGGTGCCCGCCGGTTGGTGGCAGAGCGCCTGCTCCCTCGGCGCCTTTACGCTTGTAGGTTGCACGGTCTCACCCGGCTTCGAGTTCACGGGCTTTGAGATGGCCCCGCCCGATTGGCGCCCCGTGCCGCGGCCGAGCGGTCGCTGAGCCGCCCTGACTCACCGCCCGACTGATCGCCCGACTGACCGCCCTGACTGACGATCCTCCCATGAAGGAGACGCCTTGTGTTCGACCCCAAGCGCTTCAACGCCACGGACCGCCATGCCGAGGTCTATGGCTTCTACGAGAAGCTCTACACCGTGGTGGATTTCGTGGCCTCTGCGACCTTTGTCGTGGGCTCGATCCTGTTTTTCTATGAGAGCCTGGTGATTACGGGGACCTGGCTGTTCCTGATCGGCTCGATCTGCTTCGGGCTGCGGCCGACGGTGAAGCTCTTGCGTGAGTTCCATTTGGCGCGGTTGCCGCTGCCGGGGGACGATGTGGTGCGCTGAGGGGTGGGCCTGCGATTGACAGGCGCGGGTGAGAGCGCGAGAGCACGGGGCCCCAACCCGTGAGCGAGCGCCATGACCGACGCCCCCCGCCTTTACCTCGTCACCCCGCGCGATGCCGATCCGGCGATGCTGGTCGAGCCGTTGGAGGTAGCACTCGGGACAGGGCTCGTGGCCTGCCTGCGGCTCGATCTCGATACGCGGGACGAGGCGGATTGGACGACCGCGGTCAACCATCTGATGCCCGTCTGCCATGCCGCCGATGTGCCCTTGGTGGTGACCGATCAGCCGGATCTGGTGGTGCGGCTCGGCGTCGATGGGGTGCATCTTGCGACCCTCGATCTGGGGCTGAAGAAGCTCCGCCAGAGTTTTGGCGACGAGCGGATCATCGGTGCGAGCGGCGGGGCCGGCCGGCATCGGGCGATGAGCCTGGCGGAGGCCGGCGCCGACTATGTGAGCCTTGGCCCCGTCAGCCCCGTCAGCCCCGTCAGCCCAGTGAGCCCGGGTGGCACGTCCGCGGAGGGCGTCGCGGGCGACGATCTCTTCGCCTGGTGGGCTGAGATGATCGAGACGCCGGTCGTGGCGGAGGGCGGTGTCGATCTGGCTGCGGCGCGTCGGTTGCGGGAAACGGCGGATTTCCTAGCCCCCGACCCAGCGCTCGTCTGGGCCGATCCGGTCGCCGCGTTGCAGGCCTTCGCCGAGGCGCTTGGGGATTGAGAGGCGGTCGGCGCCGTCATCGCCGGGCCTGACTCCGCAATCCGGGGTGCTCGTGGTGCGCTACCGGAGATGGATCCCCCGGTCGCGCCGGGGGATGACGGGCGCTCGCCGATACGCTGGCGCCCAAATGACCTGCGTGTCAGACGTTTAGGAGGAGATGCTCGCGTTCCCAGGGGCTGATCACCTGCATGAACTCCTCGTATTCGTGGAGCTTTACGGCGGCGTAGAGGTTGGAGAAGCCCGGGCCGAGCACGTCGCAGAGCGCCTTGGTCTGTTGGAACTCCTCCACCGCTTCGAGAAGGCCGTAAGGCAGACCCCGGTCGCGGGTGTAGCTGTCGGTGCGCACCTCCTCGCGGGGCGCGATCCCTTCGACCATGCCGAGATAACCGGCCGCCAGCGTGCCCGCGATGGCGAGATAGGGGTTCGCATCCGCGCCGACGACGCGGTTCTCGACGCGGAGCGCCTCGGGCTCCGATATCGGCACGCGGAGGCCCGTAGTGCGGTTGTCGCGACCCCAGTCGAGGTTGATCGGCGCCGTAAGACCGGGGACCAAGCGCCTGTAACTGTTCACATAAGGCGCAAGGAGGCAGCAGGCCGGGCGGAGATAGGTCTGCTGCCCGCCGATGAAGTGGTGGAAGAGCGGCGTGGGGCTGCCATCGGGCCCGGAGAAGAGCGTTGCACCCGTATCGGCGTCCACCACGCTTTGGTGGATATGCATGGCCGAGCCCGGCTGGTTCTCATGCGGTTTGGCCATGAAGGTCGCGTAGACCCCGCAGCGGAGCGCCGCCTCGCGGATCAGACGCTTGAAGAGGAAGACCTGGTCCGCAAGCTCCATCGGGTCGCCATGGCGGAGATTGACCTCAAGCTGAGCGGCACCGGCCTCCTGGATGATCGTATCGATCTCGAGCCCCAGGGCTTCGGCGTAGTCGTAGATATGCTCGATCACCGTGTCGTATTCGTCGACCGCCGAGATCGAATAGGCCTGCGCCTTTTGGGGCGAGCGGCCAGAGCGGCCGATGGGCGGCTCGAGCGGATAGTCCGGGTCGGTGTTGGGCCTGGTCAGATAGAACTCGATCTCAGGCGCTACGACCGGGCGCCAGCCGCGGGCCGTATAGTGGCTGAGCACGCGATGGAGGACCGAGCGGGGGGCGAAATCGACGAGGTTCCCCTCCCGGTCGCAGACATCGTGAATGACCTGCATCGAGCG
>JBCDFC010000032.1:0-27293 GCA_039178805.1 Pseudomonadota bacterium
CCTTGATCGTGCCGGTGATGACGTCGACCGAAGGCCGCTGTGTCGCCATGATGAGATGAATACCGGAGGCCCGGGCCATTTGCGCGAGGCGCTGGATGCAGGCCTCGATCTCCTTGCCGGCGACCATCATCAAATCCGCCATCTCGTCGACGATCACGACGATGAGCGGCATCTCCTCGGGCTCGAACTCCTGCGTCTCGTAGACGGGCTCGCCCGTGCTTTCGTCGAAACCCGTCTGGATCGTACGGCTGAAGAGCTCGCCCCGGGCCTTCGTGTCCCGGCAGCGGGCGTTGTAGCCGTCGATGTTCCGCACGCCGAGCTTCGACATCCGCCGATAGCGCTCCTCCATCTCGGCCACGACCCATTTGAGGGCGACCACCGCCTTTTTCGGGTCGGTCACGACGGGGGCAAGGAGATGCGGAATGTTGTCGTAGACGCTGAGCTCCAGCATCTTCGGGTCGATCATGATCAGGCGGCACTGCTCGGGGCTGAGCCGATAGAGAAGGCTCAGGATCATGGTGTTGATGGCCACCGATTTGCCCGAGCCGGTGGTGCCCGCGATCAGGAGATGCGGCATCTTGGCGAGGTTGGCAATCACCGGTTCGCCCTCGATATCCTTGCCGAGGGCCAGCGCCAGCGGGTAGCGCGCATCGCCATAGGGCCGGCTCTCGAGCGTCTCGCGCAGCCACACCTTTTCGCGCTCGGTGTTGGGCAGCTCGATGCCAATCACGCTGCGGCCCGGGACCGTCGCGATGCGGGCGGAGAGGGCGGACATCGAGCGTGCGATATCGTCGGCGAGGCCGATGACACGGGACGCCTTGAGGCCCGGTGCGGGTTCGAGCTCGTAAAGCGTGACGACGGGGCCCGGTTTCACCGCGACGATCTCCCCGCGGACGCCATAGTCTTCGAGCACGGTTTCGAGCATCCGAGCGTTTTCCTCTAGTGAGGACTGGCTTTGCGTCGGGCGCCCGATGGCAACCGGGCGGGCGAGCAGGCTCAGCGCCGGCGGCTCATAGGGCTCGTGCCCCGGTGCTGTGGCGAAGAGGCTCGGTTGGCTCTCGGCCTCGGCCCGGCGTGAGCGCGGTGCGGGCTGCGTTCGCTTGCGGGCAGCGCGGGCAAAGGAAGCGAGGGGATTTGCAGGGCCCTCGCCATTCGGGCGCCGCGGCGCGCCGTCATGGCCGAGATCGAGCGTCGGGTCGTCATCTCCCTCGGGCTCGAAAGCTTGGTTCTCGTAAGCTTCGTCGGCCCCATCGCCCGCTCCGTGCCGGAAGAATGCAGGGGCCGGGCCGGGATCGCCCTCCGCCCAGGCATCTGGGTGGTCGCGCTCGATTCCGCCATGGCCGCCCGCATCATCGGCAGTCAACGAACGAATGGCGGTCACAAGGCTCGACGGATCGGCCGAGCGCGCCTGCGCATCGCCGCGGCCCGATCCGGAGCGGGCGGAGGGTGCAAGGCTTGCCAGAACCGGTTCGGGCCCGCGCCCGCCATAGGTCACGTGGGCGGGGGCCGCTCCGAAGACCGGCGCCGCCTGCCCATCATCCTCGCCCGCACTCCGACCGAAGCTCAGCAGACGGCCGAAGCGTGGCCGCCAGGAAGAGCCGGTGTTTTCGACGCCATCTGCATGCGTGGCCATGTCGCCATCGTCCTGGCGGCGGAACCAGCGCAGGCCGAAGAGGCCGGGCCGACCGTCTGCTTCGTAATCTTCCTCGGTTGGGGCGTGAGCGTAGGCGGCCTCCTCCCCGGCGGGTTTCGGGATGACATGGGCCAGGGTCTCAGGGTCGGCGACGCGCCGGGCCCGCCCGGTTGGACGCGCCGGGCCGAGGCGCTCCGAGCGCGGGCGGGGATCCTCACGATCAACGCCCCTCAGGCTCGCGATGCCGCCCATGGCACCCCGCGCCGCCTCTCCGGCCACGCTGCTCAGCGAGCCTGCCATCCAGCTTAGGATCGCGCGCCCTTCCGAAAGGCTGAGACCGAGAGCGAGCGCGCCGAGAACGACCGCGACAAGCCCGCTGCCTGCCGCGATCCACGGGAACGCCTCGGCTGGCGCCATCGGGAAGGAGTGGATCAGCGCCGCCGCGCCGCGATCGCCGAGAACACCGCCGAGGCCAGAGGCCACCGGCCAGCCATCCCACGGCACGATCAGAGCGGCAAAGATCGCCCCTGCGCCGAGCGCTGGCGGCATGACGATCAATCTGCCCCAGAAACGCTCGTCTCCCTGGCGAAATGCCAGACGCCAACCCCAGACGGCCAACAAACCGATCAGCCCCCAAGCGGCGAGACCGAGCCCTTGGATCAGCGGATCGGCGAGCATCGCGCCGGGCGTCCCAAGCCAGTTCGATGGCGCCCGGCCTGTCGCGGTCAAAAGGCTCGGATCGGCGGCATCGTAGCTGAGCAGTGCCGCCGCAAGCGCAAGCCCCACGACGAACGCGCCCACGCCAGCAAGGCGGCTGGCAATCCCCGTGATCCAGCCAAGCGCAGGGTGCTCGCCCGGCACCTCTGTGAGGCTAGCTTTACTCTTCCGTCCGAGCGCCGGCTCAACCCGGCTACTGCTCCGCTCCGCCCGGCCGCGCTTGCGCCGTCCGCCACGATCATGCCCGGATCGCCCGTCCGCCGCTGCGCCTTCGCCCCAGAAGAGTGCCATGTTCCGCTTCCCCTTCTCAGCCGTTCTGGCTCAGCACGTTGTGGACGGCCTCGAGCCCCGCGCGCACTTCGGGCGCAGGGGCGACGAGGGCGAGGCGCAAGTAACCGGCGCCGGGATTGCCACCGCCGAGCGCTTCGGGTGTCTCGCGCGAGAGATAGAGGCCCGGCAGCGCCTTCACGCCGGCCTCACGCCAAAGCTGCTGCGCAATCGCTTCGCCCGCATCGAGACCGTTGGCCCCTACGTCCTGCACCTTCAGCCACAGAAAAAAGCCGGCCTCGGGTGCGGCATAGCCAGGCATATTGCCGAGCACGTCGTCGGCAATCCGGAACTTTTCCTGGTAAAGCGCGCGGTTCTCTTCCACATGCGCCTCGTCCGACCAGGCGGCGACGGCCGCATGCTGTGCTGGTATCGGCATCGGCGCCCCGGCATAGGCGCGCAGGCGAAGGAGGCGCGCGCGCGCCTCGGGCCCGGTCACCAGGAACCCTGAGCGCAGGCCCGCGAGGTTCGACCGTTTCGAAAGCGAGTGGAAGGCGACGAGGCGTTCAAGATCGAAACCATCGGCCGAGGCGACCTCGACGGCACCCGTCGGCGGGCTGTCGCGCCAGATCTCACTATAGCATTCGTCCGCGAACACGCGGAAATCGTGCTTCTCGGCAAGCGCGAAAAGCCGGCGCCACCAGGCCGCATCGGCCACCGCTCCCTGCGGATTGGCGGGCGCGCAGATATAGACGATGGCCGCACGATCGAGCAGCGCTTCCGGCAGCGCCGCATAGTCCGGCAGATGCCCGGTCTCGGCCGTCGCGGGCACATAGACGGGCTCGGCCCCCGCCTGCAGGGCCGCCACCGCATAGCACTGGTAGAACGGGTTTGGCAGCAGCACGGCCGGCCGCTTGCCGTTTTTCTCTTCGGGGCAAAGGGCGAGGCACGCATTGAAGAGCCCTTCGCGTGTGCCGTTCAAGGGCAGGATCTGACGCTCTGGATCGCGATATCCTTCCGCTGCGCCATACCGGCGGGCGAGCCAAGCCGACGCTGCCTCGCGCAGGGCGGGGATCCCCTCGTTCGGTGGGTACTTAGAAAGGCTCGCCGCATGGGCCGCCATCGTAGGCATAACGAAATCGGGCACGGGGTGCTGGGGCTCCCCGATCGACATGGCCGTCTCGGCCCGCCCGGGCTCGATCCCATCGAGCAGCCGGCGCAGACGCGGGAAGGCATATTCCGGCAGCGCCTCGAATCGGGCCGGAAACTGCATCGCGATGTCGTCCTCAACCGCGGGATGTCTTTACAACGCACCCTCACTCCGCCCCGATCATAGCCGAGCACGGCGGCCCTGGCCAGCAATGCGCGGCGCGAAGCCATTGTGGCCCACCCGCCACGTGGGGAAAATGTCACGACGACAGAAGGGTTTCCGCCTGTCGCCTGACGCTAGGTCGCAGCTTAGTCGAGCACGCGCTCCAGCGCGGCGCCCGCGGCGATGAGCTCGGCCTCGGCAAAGGGCGCGCCCACCAGCATCAATCCCACCATCGGCGTGCCGGTCGGCAGCGTCAGTGCAGAGAGGCCGAGGAGGTTCGCCATCCGCGTGTTGCGGAGCGCCATGAGGTTCCGCTCGGTGTAATAGGCCTCGTCCGCGAGGAGCCTCGCGATCGGGGGTGCCGTGATCGGCGCTGTCGGCATCACCAAGAGGCCATGCTCACGGATAAAGGCCGCCGTCTCCTCGCTGAGACGCGCGAATTCGATGCGTGCTGCGGCCAGTTTCTCCTCCGGCACCTCGCGCCCCGTGCGCACACGGGTTTCGATGGGGTGGAACACCGTATCGGGCTGCTCATCGAGCTTCGCGCCCCATACCTGCCAAGCTTCGGCATTGACGGCGAAAGACTTTTCGATCGCGACGCGCTCCGCCTCGGCAAAGCTCGGCACGGGCCCTCGGGCGATCTGCGCGCCCGCCTGCGTTGCCCGGCGGAGCGCATCCTCGAATGCGCCGGCCACCGCTGGCTCGAGCCCGCTCATGACGACATCCTCTTCGGCGACGTAGAGCCGCAGATAGCCACCCGTCAGCGAGCCTAGCGCCGGTGCAGGCGTGCCGGTCAGGATCGAGAGGCCGAGGGCTGCGTCCTCCACGCTCCGCGCGAGCGGGCCGATGGTGTCGAGGCTCGGCGCGAGCGACAGGCTGCCCTTGTTCGACACGAGGCCGAAAGTCGTCTTGAGCCCCACGAGATCGTTCCAGGCGGCCGGGATGCGGACCGAGCCGCCGGTGTCCGATCCGATGGCGAGAGGCGCCAGATCGTAGGCAAGCGACGCCGCTGCACCCGATGACGATCCGCCGGGCGCCAGTCGCGCATCGTTCCGATTGGGCGGCGTGGCGGCCATGGGATTCAGGCCAAGGCCCGAAAAGGCGAGCTCGGAGAGATGTGTCTTGCCGAGACAAACGGTGCCAGCCGCCGTGGCATGGCGTAGCGTCTCGCCATCGGCCTCGGGCGTCCGACCCATGCAAAGACGGCTGCCGCCCTCGGTCGCGGTGCCCGCAGTGTCGATCAGATCTTTCCAACTGACCGGCACGCCGTCGAGCGGCCCCAGCATACTCCCCGCTCGCATGCGCTCGCGCGCGGCGGCGGCCTCCTTGAGCGCGCGGGTGCGGGTTGTGCGGACGTAGGTGAGATTGCCGGCGGGGTGACGCTCGATGGCGGCGAAATAGGCCTCGGCAAGTGCTATCGGATCGAGCCTGCCCGCCGCGATCTCGCGCCCCTGCGCCGCAGCGCTCAACCCCCGCGCCTCATCCGCCTTGCCGTCCATTTCGTCCTCCTGCCCGTCATTCTCCCGCGGCCGCGCGCCGCGGCGGCTGGGCCGCCGTTCGCCGCGCCCGGCAATGGACATTCCGGCGACGAGCCGCGTAAGTCAAAGCCATGGTGAAAGCCCAGGCGAAAGAGACGGAAACCGCGGTCGAGATCGCCGTCGTGGGCGCGGGGCTCGTCGGTCCGGCGCTGGCACTGGCGCTTGCTCGTTCGGGCTTTGAGGTCGCGCTGGTTGACCGGCTCGGCGAAGCGGTGCGCGCCGATCCGGGTTTCGACGGTCGCGCTTATGCCATCGCGCTCGGCTCCTCGCGCCTTCTCGACGCCCTCGGCCTCTGGCAAAATCTCGCCGAGCGTGCGGAACCCATTCGCGATATCACGGTAAGCGACGGGGTAGCAGGGCGGGGCGGTGCAACCGGAGCCGATCTGCATTTCGATCCCCGTGCGCTGGAAGAAGCGCGGGTCGGCTGGATCCTGGAAGACCGTTTCCTGCGCCAAGCGCTCCTCGCCGCAGTGGCCGAGGAGCCCGGGATCGAACGCATAGCGCCCGCCGCGGTCGAGGCTGCAGCCTTCGCGCCGGGCAAAGCGCAACTGACCCTCGATGCGGGGCGGTCGGTGCGCGCGTCCCTCGTCATCGGTGCGGATGGCCGCGGTTCGGCCTTGGCGGCGCTTGGCGGGATCGGGCGACAGATCTTCCGCTACGGGCAAACGGGTCTAGTCGCTGCGATCGAGCATGAAGAGCCCCATGGCGGCCGCGCGCATCAGAGCTTTTTCCCGGGTGGGCCCTTCGCGGTGCTGCCGCTGCCGGGCAACCGCTCTGGGCTCGTTTGGTCCGAGCGTTCGGGCGAGGCCAAGCGGCTGATGGCGCTCGACGATGCGGGCTACGAAGCGGCACTCGCGGCGCGGATCGGACCACGCCTCGGCCGGATCAAGCTCGCGGTGCCGCGCCGGGCGCATCCGCTCAATCTGGAACTCGCCGATGCCTATGCGGCCCCGCGCTTGGCGCTCGCCGGCGATGCAGCGCACGGCGTCCACCCGATCGCGGGGCAGGGGCTCAATATGGGTCTGCGCGATGTGGCGGCGCTGACGGAGGTCTTGGTCGGTGCTGCGCGCATCGGCGAGGATATCGGCGATCTCGGTGTGTTGCGCCGCTACGAACGGTGGCGGCGCTTCGACAACACGGCGCTGGCGCTCGGCATGGATGGGCTTGCGCGCCTCTTCTCCAACGCCAACCCGGTGCTCGGCGCGCTTCGCGATCATGGCCTCTCCGTGGTCGACCGGCTGCCGGCGGCGAAGCGGTTCTTTATGCATGAGGCGGCAGGCCTGTCGGGCACGCTGCCGGCGATGATGAAGGGTCAGATGCCTTGAGCGATGGGCCCGGCGGCGAGGCAACATCGGGCCCTGGGATCGGCGTCCTCTTCGACCGCGCAGCGCAGGGCTACGATGCCGAGCGGCCCAAGCTCGTTCCGTGCTTCGAGGAGTTTTATGGAGCGGCGGTTGAAGCGGTGGGGCCCTTGGCGCCGGGGGCACGGCTTCTCGATCTCGGTGCTGGGACGGGGCTTCTCGCCGCGATGATTGCCGTTTCGCGGCCCAGTCTTGACGTAACGCTCGTGGATCTCTCTGCCGAGATGCTGAACCGGGCACCGGGACGCTTTGCGGCAGCGGGGCTATCGCAGCCGCAACTTGTGACTGGCGACTATGCGGTGGCGATGCCCGAAGGCCCTTTCGAGGCGATCGTCTCGGCCCTCTCGATCCATCACCTTGACGACGCAGGCAAAGCGCAGGTCTTCGCCGGTGTTGCGGATCGGCTGAGCCCTGGCGGTGGCTTCGTCAATGCAGAGCAGGTGCTCGGCGAGACCGCTGCGGCCTAGGCCGAGCGCGACGCCGCGTGGGAGGCGGCGGCCTTGGCGAAGGGCGCGAGCAGCGCGAGCATCGCCAAGGCACGCGAGCGCATGGCGCATGACCGGTGCGCGACCGCGGCAGCAAACCTTGAGATGATGGCCAGGGCGGGCCTCTCGGCGCCTAGGGTAACCTTTGGCGAAGGTCGCTTCGCGGTCTTGGTAGCGGGGGGCTGAGCGCTTAACGCTTAGCGCTCGGCCAGTGGGCCCGAGGCGAGGAGGGCGAAGACGGCGGCGAGGCCGCACATGGCGATCGGAAACATCGTGAAGACGCCGAAGCCGAAGCCCCAGAACATGCCGGCGGCGGATGCAGCGAGAAGGGTGGCCCCGAACAGCCGCTGGGTGAGCACCATGGCGCCGCCCGCGATCCCGGCAATGGGGGCGAGAAGGGCTGCAAGCTTCACATCGGTGCGGTCCTTCTCGGCGCCGAGTTCCGCGGCGGCTTGCGCTGAGTAGTCGCCCACGAAATCCGAGAGCCAGCCGACCGCCTCGGCGAAGCCGTAGCCGAAGAAGCCGACGATCATGCCGACGGCGCCGCCGATGACGCCGAGGACCAGGGCTGCATGGCGCATCGGAAACCTCCGTCATTTGCCGCGCTCAGGGCATAGAGGCTTTCTGAAGCGTTGCAAGGGGCCCCGGATGCTTGCTCCTGCGCGCGTTCGTGGTCATTCGAGGCCTCGTTCACGGTGTCGCTGCGCGACGCTCGTTGAGCGCCGTCACCGGACTTCGCCGGCGCCGGCGCCGCCTGTGGCAGGCTTGTCGCCAGGACCGGTTGCACCAACCGTGTGTCTTGCACCTGCGAAGCGGACGGTTAAGCTCGCACGGCACTTCCCACCGCCCATCTCAGCCCACCGCCCATCTCAGCCCACCGCCCAGGGAGGTCCGATGTTCAACGAAATGACCGCTGCCGATGGGAGCCTCCGGCCCGCCTATGACCGCGTGGCGCAGTGGATCGAGACATCGGGCATTGAGACGCTCAGACAACGCTCGGCGGAGGCGGAGGCGATTTTCCGGCGCATCGGCATCACTTTCGCCGTCTATGGCGAAGGGGGCGATCCGGAGCGTCTCATTCCCTTCGATCTTATCCCGCGGGTCTTCTCAGCGGCCGAATGGCGGCGGCTCGACCGGGGCATCCGGCAGCGCGCACGCGCCCTCAATGCGTTCCTCTTCGATGTCTATCATCGCGGCGAGATCATGAAGGCAGGGATCATTCCCGAACGCCTCGTCTACAATAACGAGGCGTTTCAGCCGGCGATGGTGGGGGTTGAGCCGCCGGGACGCGTCTACAGCCACATCGTCGGTATCGATATCGTCCGTACTTCGCCCGACAGCTTCCAGGTGCTGGAGGACAACTGCCGCACCCCTTCCGGGGTCTCCTACATGCTGGAGAACCGGGAGATCATGATGCGCATGTTCCCGGAGTTGTTCTCCGGCGGCGCGGTCGAGCCCGTGGACCGGTATCCGGACGATCTGCGCGCCACGCTGGAGGAGGTAGCGCCGCCCGCCTGCAAGGGCGAGCCGAACGTGGTGGTGCTGACCCCTGGACCGTTCAACTCCGCCTATTACGAGCACTCGTTCCTCGCGGATCTCATGGGCTGCGAGTTGGTGGAGCCGCAGGACCTCTTCGTGGATGAGGGCCTTTGCTGGATGCGCACCACGCGCGGGCCGCAGCGGGTCGACGTGATCTACAAGCGCATCGACGACGATTTCATCGACCCGCTCGCCTTTCGTCCCGACAGTGTGCTGGGCGTGCCGGGGCTTTTCAGCGTCTATCGGGCCGGGGGCGTCACGCTCTGCTCGGCGCCGGGGGCGGGCGTGGCCGACGACAAGGCCGTCTACACCTATGTGCCCGAGATGATCCGCTTCTACCTCGGCGAGAGCCCGATCCTCGAGAACATCCCCACCTGGCGCTGCGGCGAGCGGGACGCCTGTGCCCATGTGCTCGACAATCTCGAGGAGCTGGTGGTCAAGGAGGTCCATGGCTCGGGCGGCTACGGCATGTTGATCGGGCCGAAGAGCACCGAGGAGCAGCGTGCGGTCTTCACCAAGAAGCTGCAGGACGACCCCGCCAACTTCATCGCTCAACCGACGCTCGACTTGTCCGCGACGCCGACCCTTGCGCCGTCCGGTATCGGAGCGCGGCATGTGGACTTCCGACCCTTCTGCCTTGTCGGCAAGTTGATGCGGCTGGTGCCGGGGGGCCTCACGCGCGTGGCGCTGAAGGAGGGCTCGCTCGTGGTGAACTCGAGCCAGGGTGGCGGTGTGAAGGATACCTGGGTCCTCAGCGAGTAGCCGCGTACGACCGGTGCGTCCTGACGATACGGCCTACTCGACCGGTTCCAAGCTGCCTTCCGCAGAGCCAAAAGACGATATCGCGCAATCCCTCCCTGCGCCCGTCAACGTCTCGGCAAGGCTCTCCGCATCGGCAGATGAGCGCGACGCTCGAGCGCTGTTCAACACCCTTGGAATGCGTCTCGTATGAGACTTGCAAGCGCGTTTTCCTGCGACAGTTTCGTGTTCCTAGAGTACCTTCCCGCCTCACATGCTCACGTCATGCTCGGGCTTGATCCGGGCATCCAAGGCCGGTGGCACTGCATTGCCGGGTCAGGCCCGGCAACCAGATGAGCATGTGAGGAGATGACGTCAGAAGGCGCTCGAGCGTTGCGTCGACGAACCGGCTAGCGTTCGCTCAATCTTCATTGATCTGCGCAAAACCTGTCGTGGGTGGGGGCGCTCGGGAGGGGCCTTACTCCCCTGTCCGGGCTGTCGAGCCAATTGCGGCCTGGGTACGCCGCGCGTCGGTCGATCCCACTGCACACAACCCGGCCGCCGGCCAGGCGCGCGGGAGCCATACCGGTAGATCCAGCATATCGGGCTTCGTGTTGCGCCAGGCGCCGCCGGGGTGAAAATGCGCTTCTCTAAATCACCTGCATCCGCATCTGACCGCCTCTTGGCCGCCCTTGCCTCCCAACCTCAGATCGCCGCGTCGCGTTGAACCGACCGCCGTACAGGGCCCAAAACGTGACGGGCCCTCCGCATCAGCGAAGGGCCCGGCGCGCCACACCCGCGGGGGAAGGGGGAGTGTCAGGCGCGGCGGCGCAGCGAGACAAGACCCGCAAGACCGCCGAGCAGCAGCAGGGCGGCCGGCGGTAGCGGCACAGCATTCACTTCATTCAACACCTCGCCCGTGATCACCGTATCGTCGGTGAGCCCCGCTACGAAGGCCGAGAGAGGAATACCGCCGCCAAGAATGAACTCCGCGGTCGAAACCTCTCCGCTTGCGATGTTGTTGGACGGGAAGAGCTGGAAGAAAACCGATGCGAGGCTGTCATCGCCGAACAGCGACTCGAAGGTGCCGAGCCCGCCGGAACCCGTCGTGAAGAGCGGCTCAGGCTCGCCGATCAGGAGGTTCTGCGGGCCATCCGACGGGCTGTCGTCCGTGACAAAGACGAAATCATCGGGGAAGAAGTCGAAACCGCCGTTCGCGTCCCATTCTTCCGGCGTGATCGTGGTGCCGAACCAGCCATCGCGGTTCGCGATCGCTTCGGGGCCCAACGGAAATGGGAACGGGAACGGAAAACCACCAGGCCCCCCATCATCGATAAAGACGGAGTTCACGTCCTGAACCGGTCCATCGAACGGGGGTAAGATGACAGTGCCGGGCAAGCCGCCGCTGATGATGATCCAGACGATCTCCTGATCGGTGCCGTTCGCAACGCTGTAGACGACGTCCGAGCTGAAGGGCGGCAAGGGTCCGATCGGGCCTGGGCCATAGTAGTCGCCCGAACCATTCATTGGACCATTCATCGGGCCCTTCTTCGGACCCAGCGGCCCAGTCGGCCCGGTCGGTCCGATCGGATCAATCAGGATCGGTCCCAGCGGCACCGCGGTTTCGACGACAGTCACTTCGCCCGGGACAAGCGGTGCTTCCTGGATCTCCGGCTCTGGGAAAGGCAAGCCGCAGCCGCCAGGACCAGGGAAGGGACAGATGTCGATGATGCCGCCCGACGCGCTTGCCGGCAGAGCGAGCGACAGAACAAGCGCCGCCCCGGAAAGTCGATTGGTCATGTCTTCTCCACACTCAAGCAGGCACGACACACGCGCTCTGCACCCCGCAGTGACTGGGTTAACCAAACGGCATGGCTACCTGCTGACGAGAGCATGACCGAAACTGGGCCGCGGCAGACACCGCAATTGGGCAAGGTCTTCCACCTCGCTGACCCTCGGCTGCCTCGTGCCCCCTACGCGTCTTGCTTCCCCTCATGTTTGGGTAACGAGCGATCGGGCGCTGACGCAAGGAAATTGTGTTGGTTTCTCGCGAAAGACGTCAGCGAGCGATTTTACCGCCGCAGACTTCCCGTATCCCGCGCAAAAGGTCATGGTTGCGCTGCAATAGAATACCAACCGAGCCCTCGACCGGGCCCTACCGAAAGCAACACGATGCTGAGCCGGACCGCCGAGAGTTTGTATTGGACCGGGCGCTACATGGAGCGGGCCGAATGTACGGCGCGTCTCATCGAGATGGGCCACCGCATGGCGATGCTGCCCGGCAGCTACTCGGATCGAGAGTGGCGCTCGGTGGCCGCCGCCTCAGGCTGTGGCGAGATGTTTGCCGAGGATGCGACGATCACCGATACGGCGATCGTTCGGGGTTTGATGCTCGACGGGGAGAATGCATCATCGATCCGCTCCTGCCTCAGTGCCGCGCGCGCCAATGGCCGGGCCGTGCGGACGGCGCTCACACGCGAGATGTGGGAGGCGTTGAACGAAGGCTGGCGCCGGCTAGAAGGGATGGACACGGCCCAGGCCGCGCGCGACCTGCCGGCGCTCCTGGACTGGGTCAAGGGCCGCGCGGCGCTATTCCGGGGCGCCACCATGACCTCGATGCTGCGCCACGACCGCTACGATTTCCTGACGCTCGGCGTGCATGTGGAACGGGCGGACATGACCCTCCGCCTCCTCGACGTGAAGTACTATGTGCTCCTGCCGGAAACCGAAGTGGTGGGCGGTGGGCGCGATCACCATCAATGGACGAGCGTCCTGCACGCGACCTCGGCGCACCGTGCCTTCCATCATGTCTATCGCGGAGACTACAGCCCCTGGAAGATCGCGGACTTCATGATCCTGAACCGCTCCTTCCCGCGCTCCGTCGCCTTTTGCTACGACCAGATCGGCGACTGTCTCGACCGGTTGGCCCGCGGCTATGGCGAGCGCCATACCTGCCACGCGACGGCCACCGAGATGATCGCGCGGCTCGGCGATGCGGAGATGGGGGAACTCTTCGAGACGGGCCTGCACGAGTTCATCATCGGCGCCGTAACCCATACGCGGCGCCTCAACTCCGAGATCTACCGCGCCTATCACTTCTAAGCCGGAGGCTGCCCCATGCTGATCAGCGTCGAGCATCGCACAAGCTATCGCTACGAGCCGCCGGCTCAGGGTCTGGGGCTGCGGCTGAGGCTCTTCGCGGCGCCCACGGCCCAGCAGATCGTGCGCGACTGGCAAGTGAGCGTGAATGGCGAGCCGGTGCGCCCGCTCCTGACCACCGCCTTCGGGGATCGCGAGGCGCTTTGGTTCGAGAAGCGGGCCGGTGAGGAGGTCGAGATCGTCGCTGCAGGCACGGTCGAGACGGCGGATCATGCGGGCGTGCTAGGCCGCGAACCGCGCGTGCGCCCGGGCGTCTACTTGCGCGAAACACCGCTGACAGCACCCGACGAGGCGATCGCCGCGCTCGCGGCCAAGGCGCGGGAGGGCGCGGGCGATGCCGGACCGCTCGCCGTCGCCCATACCCTCAACACAGCGGTGCACGACGCGCTCGACTATCGGGCCGGCGCCACGGATGCCTCGACGACGGCAGCAGAAGCCGCGGCAATCGGAGCGGGCGTCTGCCAGGACTTCGCCCATCTCTTCATCGCCGCCGCTCGCGTTCTTGAGATGCCCGCCCGCTATGTCGTCGGCTATCTCTATGACGAGGACGCGCCGGAGCTTGCGAGCCATGCCTGGGCGGAGGCCCATCTCGCAGGCCTCGGCTGGGTCGGCTTCGACCCGGTGCACGATCTCTGCCCGACCGTGCATCATGTACGCCTCTGCTCGGGCTTTGACGCCGCCGACGCCGCCCCCATCCGCGGCACGTTGCTCGCCGGCACCGAGGAGGAGATGGACATCGCCGTCACCCTCAGCGCCACCCAAAACCAGAGCCAACGGCCCGGCTCTCAGAGCCAGCGCCAGTGACGATGGCATCACGAAGAAGAGCGCCGCTTTCATCTGCGATAGTCCAAAATATTTTGCCGAGTTTGCAATGCGGCTAGAGCACCTTTCGATCTGACATGTTCACGGGAACAGCGTCATTGCCGGGCCTGACCCGGCAATCCAGCGCCCGGGGCCGTGGATGCTCGGGTCAAGCCTAAGCATGACGTGAACATGTGAGGTAAGAAAGTGCTCTAGGTTCGGGAGCGTTGCTCTCCTGCCTTCGTACTGACGAGGTAGATGATTTTGCAGAGTTTCATCCGACAACATTGGCCGATATTTGCACTCACTGGCGCAGTGATTGTCGCAACGGTCTATTTTCTATGGATCGCTGCCGGATATGCGGTGTCGAGTTTTTACCATCCCACGGCCAGCCAGGGTCGTTTCGGATACGCTTATTTTCCAGCGTTTCTCCTGGCGGCCGTCGCGAGCATCGTCATCACGGTCGTTCTGTCCTGGCGCCAAGCGCGGCCTCTCCGAAACCGCCGGCTTATCATCGGCACGGTCTGCCTACTCGCGATCCCCGTCGCTCAATTCGGTTCGCTTTTCATCTATACCTCTTATCGGCAGACCTATTGGCTGGGTGAGGTTCGCCACGATATCCCGTGGCAGTACTCCCCGTACAACGGATCGGCCGAGCCTGGCGGACAGTACTTTCTGATCAAGGTAGATCCAGAAAACCTCGTCCCCCGCTACTCGGCAGAGGGGAAGAACACTGTCATCTTAATGAAGGCGACAGGCTTCGACTACGGATCGAGTTCGGAAGCGCCAAGCGAGATATGCCGGCACCGTAACACCCATTCCATCGATTGCTCAAAACGCATCGGTGAATTCGTCTACGGGCTGAGCGGAAGGATGGACCCGCCGCCCGACGATCCGCACGCTTTCCTCAACCGCGCTAAGACCCTGTTCGACAGCTTCGTCGTGCAGGACTGATCGAGCACACCGCCCCAGTGGTCCGACCGAGACGGACCACACCCATCAACGTCATCCCCGGGCTCGACCCGGGGATCCAGGAAACCGAATAAATTCAATCGACTCCAGTAAAACTAGATTGCTGGATCAAGTTCGGCATCGACGGCACCTGGTGCCTCGGTCCGCCCCCAGAATGCCCTTGTCGAAAACCACGGCCGCGCCTGGTTCGATCACGCTTCACCGCTCGCCTCTTGCTCTCATCGCAGCTAGGCAGTTGGCTCTGTCGGCGGAGGGCGGCGTCGTCCTGACCAGTATGGAGCGGCGAGGCCGACGATGACCTATTGCGTGGCACTGAAGCTTCGAGCCGGGCTCGTCATGCTCTCCGATACGCGGACCAATGCAGGCGTCGACAACATCTCGCGCTTCAAGAAGATGTTCACCTGGGGCGTGCCGGGCGAGCGGGCAATCTGCCTCATGACCGCCGGCAATCTCTCGATCACCCAAGGTGTCGTGACGCAGATCGACACGGCATTGAAGCGCGCGGCGGCAGGCGAGGAGGTCGAGACGATCATCAACGCCGAAAGCCTCTATCGCGTGGCCGAGCTTGTGGGCAGCTACATGGGCGCCATGCAGGACCAGTATCGCGAGGCGTTGTCCGAGCATGGGGCGGCAGGCGATGCGTCCGTCATCGTCGCCGGGCAGCGCCGGGGCGGTGAGCATCGGCTCTTCATGATCTACAGCCCCGGCAATTTCATCGAGGCGACCGATGACAGCCCCTATCTGCAGATCGGCGAGCACAAATACGGCAAGCCCATCCTCGACCGCGTCATCACGCCCGAGACGCCGCTCAGCCGGGCGATGAAGGCGGTCTATGTGTCGATGGACTCGACCCTCCGCTCGAACCTCTCGGTCGGCATGCCCCTCGACCTCGCCGTGATCCGCGCCGGCGAATGCGCCTTCGCCGTCAACCGCCGGATCGAGCCCGACGACAGCCAGTTCAACGAGATCAGCGAAGGCTGGTCAGCCGCCCTCCGCAACGCCTTCGCCTCAATCCCCGATATCGAGGGCGTGTGACGTTACGGCAACGCTTCTGACGCGTCATGGCAATCCTCGGATTTCAGCGCTTTGACAGAACAGCGCTGCCTGCGACAATTTCGCTCAGTTTAGATTTGAGGAGATTGTTATGCGAGGTTTTCATTTGCTGATCGTTCTGACGGCTTCACTTTTGGTTGGGGCGTGCAGCGACTTTGCGAGGGAATATCGTGAGGCAAATGAAGAGCGAAAAGCACAGCCGCATGTAAATGATGTGCGTGAGCTGCAAAAGGTTGATCTAATAGCAGCCATCGATCCACTCGGTCTTGGCCTGGAGCGCATCGTTAAGAGACAGGCTAAATTAGAATTAGATAGTGCGAGTATTGTTAAGCAGGATCTTGAGCTCCTTACGACCCGTTCCCGTGCGATGAGGGTATTTTCTCAGGATCTGCCAGAGCCGCGGGGGCTCAGTGCCTTTGCGAAGAAAGAAGAAGACGCGCCTAGTGAGTTCACGGGATACGATGTAGTCGAGAACGCAATTCTTGGGTTTTACGATCCGCGCTATCCAGATCTGCTGTGTGGCCAACCTGATGAAGCAGATAGCTCGCAACAGTCTGACGCAAATCTGAAGGCGCAGTGCCTTGGTCGTTTGCCGCCTCCGCCCACTTCAAAAAAAGAAAAACGAATACCCTTTGCAAATGTCACTGAGACCAGGAGCAAGGTTTATCTTGAGACGCGGGTCGTGAACGACCAACCGGCGCGTATTGAGCGCACACTCTTAAATGAGACCACATCACTCAAACGAGACCTAATCCCCAGGAAAACCCCCGAGCCGTTTTTGGAAGAATTTCAACGGCGGCGTCGCGATCGGATCCAAGATCGTCTGTTTCATGCCTCTGAGATCAACTGCGACCGCTTCTTGAAAGACCTGTTCCTGATCCGCGCGGATAGTGAATTCTTCGGTTCCGCGCTCAGCATCGGCTTGGGCGCCGCAGGTGGCATATTCAGTGGCGCTTCGACGATCCTTTCAACGATCCAGGCCGCGGTGACTGGTACTCAAGAGGCTTTCGGGCGCGAATTCTTCTTTGGGCAAACTGCTGCGGTGGTGACACGGGCGATCCGTGCTCGACGCGAAGAGCTCAGGCTAGAGATCCTGAAGGCTCGGACCGGTCGGATAGGCGACTACACACTGCTCGCAGCCGTTTTCGACGCACAGCGATACCATGGCGCCTGCACCGTGTCCGAGGGCTTCAAAGAACTCGAAAAAACCTTGAGCCAAAAGGTAAAAGCGCTCGAAGATGAACTGAATACGTTCCGTGAAGCCGAAGAGGCTAAGAACGCTGACGGTTCCTAAGAGCGCTGTGACCTTCGGCCCTCAACGAGGCGAGCGCTTTGCCAGGATGCGCTGCAGGGTGCGGCGGTGCATGTTGAGGCGGCGGGCGGTTTCCGAGACGTTGCGGTCGCAAAGTTCGAAGACGCGCTGGATGTGCTCCCAGCGGACCCGGTCGGCCGACATCGGGTTCTCGGGCGGCTCGGGCTTCTCGTCCGGTTTGGAGAGGAGCGCCTTCTCCACATCGTCAGCATCCGCGGGCTTGGAGAGGTAGTCGACGGCACCGATCTTCACGGCCGCAACCGCCGTTGCAATCGCGCCATAGCCCGTCAGCACCACGGCGCGGCAGTCGGGGCGCGTGTCGTGCAGCGCTTCCACCACGTCGAGGCCGTTGCCGTCCTCGAGACGGAGATCGATGACTGCATAGGCGGGCGGCTTACCCCGCGCGATCCCAAGACCTTCTTCCACGCTCTCAGCCATCACGGGCGTGAAGCCGCGCCGCTCCATCGCGCGGGACAGACGGGTGCGGAACGCTGCGTCGTCATCGAGGATAAGCAGCGACGGGTCGTGGCCTATAACACCTTCGGGCATCGTGTTCTCATCTGTTGCGGTCTGCGGCGACAGATGAGGGGCGCATGCGTGAAGTCAACGCCTGCGACAGTTTGCGCCCTTTGGCGCGTCCGCGTCCTGCGGTGCCGGAGCGGCCCTAGCCCGCGAGGCCCCGCGCCCCGAGCACCCGCTTCACCTCGGCCGCGGTTTCTTCAGGCCCATAGCCGTTCTTGAAGACCCGAACGACGCCCTCTTCCGGCAGCGCGAGATAGGTGAAGGCCGTGTGGTTCATCAGGTAATGGTCGGGATCATCCGGCACGTTCACGCGGCTATAGTAAACTTTGTAGGCGGTCGTCGCAGCCTCGAGTGCTGCGCCCTCGCCGCGCAGGCCGACCATTTGGGGATGCATCGCCTCGACGAAGTAACCGAGCTGCTCAGCGGTGTCCCGCGCCGGGTCGACCGTGACGAAGACGGGCGTCACATCGATCCCCTCTTCGGCCAGCATGTCCACCGCATCGGCCATATGCTGCACGTCCAAGGGGCAGACATCGGGGCAGTAGGTGTAGCCGAAATAGAGCAGCGTGGGCCCGTCGATCAGCCCCTCGGCGGTGACAACTTCGCCCTCATGCGTCTCCAGCGTGAACGGCCCGCCGAGATCGCTGCCGGTGGCATCGATGGCCGATGGCCCAAGCTCAGGCGGATCCGCGGGCGACAGCGCGGTCCAGAGGCCGACGCCGACCGCGCCCACGACCAGGGCTGCGGCGGCTGCAATCATCGTCTTCTGCATGCTGTGCCCCGTCGCTTTCCGCTCTCAGTCCTATCGACGTCCCAGTCTGCAGCAACAAGGGGACGTCTGAGGGTCATTGCAAGAGGCGATCTTGCCATTGTGAGCGAGGGGGCGATCTCTGCCCCATGGACGGCAGCGGTTCGAGCTATCTCTTCGACATGCGCGCGCGGGGCGATTGGGTTCGCCTGCGCACGCTCTTGCTGTTGCGCTGGATCGCGGTGATCGGCCAGTCGGGGGCGGTTCTGACGGCCGAACTGGCCATGGGATACACGCTGCCGCTGCCGCTTTGCGCAGGGCTGATCTCGGCCGCGGTGCTCGCCAATCTGGTCGCGACGGCGGTCTATCCGGCCGAGGCCCGGTTGTCGGAGAACGCGACGCTCGCCTCGCTGATGTTCGACCTGGTTCAGATCGTCGCACTGCTGATGGCGACGGGGGGGCTCAACAACCCCTTCGCTCTCCTAGTTCTCGCGCCTGTCACGATCTCGGCCTCGGCGCTGCGGCTGCAGCCGACGCTCTGGCTCGGGATCGCGGCGATCGTGCTCGTCTCGCTGATGTCGAACCTGCATCTCCCGCTGCTCGGTCCCGATGGCGAGCCCATCGTGCTGCCGCTCGACTATCGCGGCGGGGTTGCCGTGGCGCTGGCAATCGCTGTGGCCTTTCTCTCGCTCTACGCTCGGCGTGTCACGGTCGAGAGCTACGCGATGAGCCAGGCGCTCTCCGCGACGCAGGTCGCTCTCTCGCGGGAACAGCGTCTCGCGGCCATCGGCGGCATCGCCGCGGCTGCGGCACATGAACTCGGCACGCCGCTCGCGACCGTGAAACTCGTCGCGAAGGAGCTGGCGCGGGAGCTCGAAGACCGCCCAGAACTCGCCGAAGATGCCCGGCTCATCCACCAAGAGGCGGAGCGCTGCGGGCGCATCATGGCCGATCTCGCACGGTCGGGCCGCCAGGACGCGCATATCAGAACGGCGCCGGTAACCTCGCTGGTGGAGGAGGCCGCCGCGCCCCATACAACCCGCGGCAAGCGCATCGTGATCCGCGTAGACGGGGAGGCGGTTGAAGAGCGCGTCCCCGGCAGCGAAGAACCCCCGATTGTGCAGCGCCGGCCGGAGCTTATCCACGGGCTCCGCAACATCGTGCAAAACGCCGTCGATTTCGCCGAGAGCACCGTCTGGGTCGATATCTCCGTTTCAGAACAAGAGCTTGTGATGAGGGTGCTGGATGACGGGCCCGGCTTCTCGGGTGAGATCCTGCCCCGATTGGGTGAGCCCTATGTCTCCTCGCGCAGCCGCGACACCCGGCGCGATTTGGGCGAGGACGGGTACGAAGGCATGGGCCTCGGCGTCTTCATTGCGCGCACCCTCCTTGAACGGACCGGGGCGCGCCTGCGCTTCGGTAATGTGCCCGATCAAGTTGTGCGGGAGTGGCAGTCTTCGCCGCGCCCGACGGGTGCGATCGTCGAGCTTCGCTGGCCGCCAGGGACGATCCAGCGCAGCAAGGCCGAGAGCCGGCGCCCGGCTTGACCCTAGTGGTTTGGCCGAGACACTTGATACCGTCATTGCCGGACTTGATCCGGCAATCCATTTTCATGAATGTGCTTAAGTTCGTTTGGTCTTCTGGATCCCCGGGTCGAGCCCGGGGATGACTAGAATGGGTGCGCTCCGTCTGAGTCGGACCACTAGGTTGTTAATCTCTGGTACACCAAACTGAGGTAAGGCGCTGGGACCTCGACAGAATTCTTGCCTGCAAGGCACCCGGGCATGTTACCCTCATCCGGGTGGACAAGCGTGGAAGGTGCCGTGGCAGCGCTTTACTGGGTCTTATTGGTTGCTCTCGTCCTCGCCGCTTTCGCCGGCGGCTGGGTGCTGTTTCGGCGGCTGCGCCTGGCGGAGGATGAGGTGGCGCGGGCCGAGGCGCTTTCCGAAGGTGTCCTGATCCGGACGGAAGAATACCGCATCATCGATCTCAGCTTCGAGGCGTCGAGGTTGCCCGGCGCCGTCCATGGCGGGCGCATCGATGAGCTTTTGTCGGGCCTCCTGGACGATGGGCGGGAGGAGGCGTTGTCCGCCCTCGACGATCTTGTGCGCACCGGCCGGCCGATGCGCTTGTTGGCCACCGACGCCGACGGCAATCCGTGGGAGCTTGCGGGCAGGCCCCGTGGGGGCGAGCTGCTGATCACGCTTCGCGATGCCTCGCTCGCCGTGACGGAGCTTCGGAAGTCCGAGGCGCGCATCGCCGTTCGCGAACGCGCGCTCGAGGCCGGCTGGTACGAGCGCCGAACGATCCTCAATCTCCTCAATACCGGCAGTGCCATCGCCTGGCATCGCGGCCGCACGGGCGAGATGATCTGGTCCTCGGGCTGCGTGAACACGTCCGACGGCAACGTGACCGCGCAGCAGGCCGTCGCCCTCGTCCGAGCACGACCGGGGGAGGTCGCCGGTGACGAGCAGGGCGTGGTCAGAAGCCGGGTCGAGATCCTACCCGCAGGCGCGATCGAACCGTTGCCGCTACAGGTCATCGAGGTATTTGCCGCAGACGGTTCGGCGACGGGCATCGCCACCGACGCAACGGTCGCCGCACAAGCTGAACGTACGCTTAGCCGCTTCGTGCAGACGATGACTGAGACCTTCGCGCATCTGACTGCCGGCCTCGCGATCTTCGACCGCAATCAGAAGCTCGTGCTCTTCAACCCCGCCTTCGCGCAGATGCTGCAGCTCGACCCGGCCTGGCTCGCCAACCGGCCAACGCTCCGCGACGCGGTCGACGCGCTCCGAACCAAGCGGCGCATCCCCGAACACATCGATTTCCACGCCTGGCGCGCGCGGCTGCTCTCGCTCTTCGACAATCCTGAGCGGGTGGATTTCGACGAGGTCTGGCATCTCGCCGATGGCTCGAACATCAAGGTCATCGCGCGCCCGCACCC
This sequence comes from Pseudomonadota bacterium, assembly GCA_039178805.1. GTDB lineage: Bacteria > Pseudomonadota > Alphaproteobacteria > Rhodobacterales > Rhodobacteraceae > Thermohalobaculum. The sequence goes on from JBCDFC010000032.1 coordinate 21,105, forward strand.
CCATGGCAGCCTCGCCTTCGTCTTCGACGATATCTCCGACAGGGTCCGGCTCGAGCAGCGCTACCGCCAATCGATCGACCTGCAGGAGGCAACGCTCGACCGGCTCGACGAGGCGCTGTTGGTCTTCGGCACCGATGGCCGGCTGCAGATCGTAAACGATGCGTTTCACGAGATCTTCGGCACGGACAAGGGCACCGTGCGACCGGGCATGCATGCGCGGGAGGTCGTAGCCCTCTGCGCCGGCCTCACGGTCGAGGGCGCGATCTGGGAGAGTGCGGCCTCCTTCATCACCGCCGCCGATGCGCGCGCCCCGATCACCGAGCCGCTGACCCTTGGCTCCAACCGGCGGCTGCGGCTGCGGATGGCCGCCTTGCCGGGCGGCGGCACGATGCTCGTCGCCGCCGATGTAACGGATAGCGAGCGAATCGCCGAGGCGCTGCAGGAGCGCAACGACGCGCTCGAGGCGGCGGAGGAAATGCGCACCGCCGTTCTCGACCAGATCAGCCACCGGCTGCGCACCCCGCTCAACACCATCTTCGGCTTCGGGCAGCTTCTGACGGATCCGCGCTTCGGCCAGCTTTCGGAGCGTCAGCGCGAATACGCATCCGGCATTCTCGAGGCATCGGGACAGCTCCTCGATACCATCGACGAGGTCACCGATCTCGCCGCCCTTCGCCCCGGCGCGCGCCCCGAAACCGACCGTGAGCCGCCGCTTGCCGAGACGCTGGAGCTTACGCGGGCCCTTCTGCAGAAGCGCTCGGCCGAAGCCGGCGTCGGCCTCTCGGCCCGCCTGCCGGAGGAGACCCTGCGCCCGGCCTGTCCACCGGCAAAGCTGCGCCAGATCGTCTTCAGCATGACCGCCGGCGCGATCCAGCGCGTGGGCGCGGGCGGCAGCGTCAGCCTGACCGCCGCGCGCGACGAGGATGGCAATGTGGCCATCGCCGCAATCGAACACCGGATGCCCGCCGCCACGGTCCACGCACTCATCGACCATTCCGCGACGGCCGACGCCGGCGCAGACGCCATGGTGGAACACGCCGAAGACGATAGCGAGACGAGCGAGGCCGCGGACGCGATGCCCGTCGCCGATCCGCCCCTGTCGCTCACGCGGCGCATGGTGGAGGGCGAGAGCGGCCAGTTCACCTATGGCCCGAACACCGGCCTCTTCGCCGCGGGCGAAAGCGAGGAGCCCCAAGCCCGGGCAAGCATCGCGTCCTTCCCTGGGCTCGAAACACCGGTCGAGCTTACGCTGGAGCTGCCCGGCGGCACCGTTCGCGATGGCGAGGCGGACGGACCACTCCCCCAAGGTCGACGCGCCAGCGCCCCATCCGTCTGAGCACCGATCCCAGCGCGAAGACCATGCACCCTGCCCCGCAGGCTGGCACTCGACGCATGGCTTCGCTATCCCGACGATCACGATGCGCGACGCCGAACCAACCGATTTGCCAGCCGAGACGAGCGTCACCGCGGCGCTGGAGACTGCGGCCATGCGGTCGGGCGATCCGGTCGTCCTTGCGCTCTCCAACCTCGCCGCCACCGAAGCGCTCGGCACGATCCTCGGTGAGCGTCTCGGCCCAGGCGACACGGTCCTTCTCTCCGGTCCCCTCGGTGCCGGGAAGTCGGCACTCGCCCGGCAGATCCTGCGAACGGCGCTCGCCGACCCGGACCTCGAGGTGCCCTCGCCAAGCTACACGCTCGTCAATGTTTACGAGCCGGTCGCGGGCCCAGCCCTCTGGCACGCCGATCTCTACCGCTTGGGCGACCCGTCGGAGCTTCATGAGCTCGGCCTCGAAGACGCCTTCGCAACTGCCGTCGTTCTGATCGAATGGCCGGAGCGCCTCACGAGCCGACCTGCGCGCCGCATGGAAATCGCGCTTTCCGTGCCCCTAGACGGCCCGGAGGCGCCGTCCGACCAGGCCGACGAGCCTCGCGAGGCCACACTTCGCGCCTTCGGTGCCTGGCCAACCTTGCGAGCGGCGTCTTGACTGGTCAGCGCATCGCCCAATCCAGCGCGCCGGACAGGCAGCAGGCCTTCGCCGCGTTCCTAGCGCAGGCAGGCCTGCCCGGCGCCACGATCCGGCCGCTCGCCGGCGACGCTTCCGCCCGGCGCTACTTCCGCGTCGAGGATGGCGACCACCGCTTCGTTCTCATGGACGCACCGAGGCCCGAGAACGAGAGCATGGCCTATTTCGCGGCCGTCACGGCCTGGCTCCGCGAGCACGACCTCTCCGCCCCGGAAATCCTAGCCGCCGATCTAGAGGCTGGGCTCTTGTTGCTCGAGGATCTGGGCGATGCACTTTTCGCCCGCGTCTTGGAGCAAGAGGGGACGCCTGCGCGTGAGACCGAACTCTACGCGGCCGCTGTCGACCTCCTCGCCGACCTTCCACCCGGCGCAGCACCTCAGGGAACCGCAGCCTATGATCGCGCAACGCTCCTCGCCGAGGCGCGCCTTGCGACGGATTGGTGGGCCGCCGGAGCAGGCCACCCGCAAGACGAGAGCGCGATCGCGGCTTTCGAAGCGGCGATGGCTGCTGCCTTGCAGCCCGCGCTCGCGCCCGCGACCGAGACCGAGACCGACGCCGTCGCGGTTCTCCGAGACTATCACGCCGAGAACCTCCTCTGGCTGCCAGGCCGCGCCGGGGCTGCACGTGTCGGGCTTCTCGACTATCAGGACGCGCGCCTCGGCCATCCGGCCTATGATCTTGTCTCGCTTCTCGAGGATGCCCGGCGCGACACGGACGCCGCCCTGCAGAAAGCGATGCTGTCCCGCTACCTCGACCGGCGGGGTTTGCGCGGTGAGGCTGCAATGGCGTTCCGCGCCGCCTATGCCGCGCTCGGCGCGCAGCGCAATCTCAAGATCGTCGGGATCTTCGCCCGCCTCTGCCTGCGCGACGCCAAACCCCGCTATCTCGCGCTCATCCCTCGCGTCTGGGCGCATCTGGAACGCGATCTCGCGGCCCCCGGCCTCTCGGCCCTCGCGCGCCTGATCCGCGAAACGCTGCCGCCGCCCGAACCTCAGACACTGAAGGCGCTCGCCGCGCGCGCCGGAACCGGGGCGCCTGGGGCTCCCGGGGCCCCCGAAACTCCTCGAGCCCCTGGGGCGGGAGCATGAAGCCCGAAGTGGCACTCGTGCTCGCCGCCGGCCTCGGCACGCGCATGCGCCCGCTCACGGATCGTATCCCAAAGGCCCTGGTGCCCGTCGCGGGCCAAGCGCTTGTCGACCGCGCCTTGGACCATGTTGGCGCCGCCGGGATCGACCGTGCCGTGGTCAACCTGCACCACTTCGCGGACCGGTTGGCAGACCATCTCGCGATCAGGCCTGCGCCGCCCAAGCTTGCTCTCTCGGATGAACGCGACTGCCTGCTCGACACCGGCGGTGGGCTTGCGAGGGCGGCACTATTGCTCGGTGGCGGACCCGTCATCGCGATGAACGCCGATGCCGTCTTCGCGGGCCCCGACCCGCTCGCGCCGCTCCTGGCGACGTGGTCGCGCGTGGATGCCGACGCCCTCCTTCTCCTCGTAAGGCGGAAGGCGACGCGTGGCTACACGCGGCCGGGCGACTTCTTCCTTGCGAAGGATGGCGGCATCCCCGAACGGCGGGGTGCACGCGACACGGCGCCCTTCGTGTTCACCGGCGTGCAGATCCTCGCGACCGCCGCGCGGGACGAAGCCGCGACCATTGCCGCAGACACACCGGTCTTCTCGATGAACGCGATCTGGGACCGGCTCCTCGCTCGCGGCCGGCTCGCGGCGACGGTCTGGCCGAGTGGTGCCGGGTGCCGCCTAGCGGATGACCCTGGGCAGCCCCACGCCGCCTGGTGCGATGTCGGCACCCCCGCCGGGATCGAGGCGGCCGAGGCGGCGCTCTCCGCCTGGGAGGCCGCGTGCATCTGAGCCTCTTCCATGGCGATGAGGCGGAGGGCCCGCGCGTCTTCGCCCTGCCGCCCGGCGCCGACTATGCGGCGGGCTTTGCCGCAGGGTTGGCCACCCGCCTCGCCGGTGCGCCGCCCGAGGCGATGCTTGCCGTGCAGGTGCTGGTCAACACCCGCCGGGCTGCGCGCAGCCTGGAAGAAGCACTGGCCGACCGGGGCGGGATCAGCTTCCTACCCCGCCTCGCGCTCCTGGAAACGGCGGCAGACCAGCTTGCGCCTGCGCTCCTGGCCGAGAGCCAGCCGCCGCCGGTCGATCCGCTGCTTCGCTATCTTTCGCTCCTCCGCCTCGTCGCGGCCTGGCAGGGCCGGGCAGGCGGTGTCTTCCCGGAGGCCGCGGCGCCCGAGCTTGCCGAGAGCTTGGCCGATCTCATCGACGAGCTCGACGAGGCGGGTCTCGACGGCGCCGCACTTTCGGCGGCCTTGCCCGAAGGCACCGCGCCTGAGCTTGCGAGCCACTGGGCCCGCGCGCTCGAATTCCTGGAGATCGTTCGGCGTCACTGGCCCGCCTTGCGAGAGGAACGGATGCCCGGTGCGTTGGACCCGGCAGCCCGGCTCCGGGCCAGCGCCGACCGGCTCATCGCCGCCTGGGCCGCGGCCCCTCCAAAGACCCCGCTGATCGTCGCGGGCTCGACCGGTTCGCGCCCGATCACGGCCGCGCTGATGGCGGCCATCGCGCGGCTCGATCAAGGCGCGGTCGTCCTCCCAGGCTTCGACACGACGATCGAGCCTGCAAGCTGGGAGAATGCCGGGCCCGACCACCCCATGGCGCCGTTCCGCGGCTTTCTTGAGCGTCTGGCGCTCCGCCCCGCCGATATCCGCCCCTGGTTGCCCGACAGCACGCCCCACGGTCCACGCCACCGCCTGCTGGCCGAAGCGCTGCGTCCAGCGCCTGTCACCGATGCCTGGGCTGCGCGGCGCCCCGAACTCGCCGCCCTCGCCGAAGACGCCACTGCAGGCATCACCCTCGTCAAGGCGGCGCATCCGCGGGCCGAGGCGGCGGCCCTCGCCCTCGCCATCCGCCGCGCGCTTGAGACGCCCGGGCAGACCATCGCCGTCGTCACCCGCGATGCCCGGCTCGCGCGGCGGCTGACGGCGGAGCTCGAGCGTTTCGGCGTCCTCCCCGATGACAGCCTCGGCCGACCGCTCGCCCTGGCTCCTGCTGGCATCTTCGCCGGGCTCGTGCTCGATGCGGCAATGACGCCCGGCGATCCGGTGGCGCTCGCTGCGCTTCTCGGCCACCCCTTCTGCCGCGCGGGGCAGGAACGTGCCCGCCACCGCCGGCTCGCCCGGTCCTATGAACGCCAGGTGCTGCGAGAGCGCGGCCTCATAGGCGGTCCTGGCGCCCCGCTGCTTCCCCCCTGGCCCGAACGCGAGGCCGACCCCGAAACCGCGATGCGCGAAAGCTGGCGCGCAGGCATTGCACAAGCGCTTGCGCCCTTGGCCGAGGCTCTGGCCGCTGCGACGCCGCTCGCCACCACCATCGCCCATCACCGAGCGGCGATAGACGCCCTCGCCGCCACGCCGGACGAGGACGCCGCGCACCCGTTCGACGACGGCGCCGACGGCCGAGCGCTCGACCGCCTTTCCGCCACCCTCTCGACCGCAGCGGCCGCCGATGGCGGCGCCGAAGCCGGCACGAAGCTCGGTGGACCGGCCTATGCCGCCCTCCTCGGCCGGCTCATGCGGGCGGAAACCCTAAGACCCGAAGGCGCGCTACCCCATCCGCGCGTCGCCATCTGGGGCACGATGGAGGCGCGCACCGCGGCTGCCGATCTCACGATCATCGCGGGCCTCAACGAGGGCGTCTGGCCGCCCGTCCCCGACACCGGTCCCTGGCTGAGCCGCCCCATGCGCGCGGCCCTCGGCCTGCCAGCACCCGAACGCGCCGTCGGCCTCTCCGCCCACGACTTCCTGCAGGCCGCAAGCCGCCCGCAGGTGATCCTCAGCCGGTCGCTCAGCGATGAGGGCGCCCCGACTGTCGCCTCGCGTTGGCTCTTGCGGATCGAGACGCTGCTCGCCGGCACAGCGCCCGAGGCACTCACGGCGATGGGGAAACGGGGGGAGGAGCTGCTCGACCTCCTGCCCGCGCTCGACCTGCCCGGCACGCCCGACGATCCGGCGCTTCGCACGCCCGACGATCCGGCGCTTCGCCCGGCCGAGCGTCCCTGTCCGCGCCCGCCGCAGTCGGCCCGGCCGCGCACGCTCTCGGCTACCGATCTCGAAACGCTGATCCGGGATCCTTACGCAGTTTACGCCC